>JAKAGN010000119.1 GCA_021815525.1 Deltaproteobacteria bacterium | reverse complement strand
GGAGACCCTTTTTTCAAAAAGGGGCCCCTTCCCCCTCCCCCGCGAATCCTTTCCCCTTTTCCGCAACCCAATTTCCCGGCGGAGGAGACCATGTTCGAGCGGCTCTTCAGGCTGTCCGAGAACGGAACCACTGTGAGGACCGAGCTTCTGGCAGGAGCGACCACCTTCCTCACCATGGCCTACATCATCGTGGTCCAGCCCCTGGTGCTTTCGGGAAGGATGTTCGGCTTCGACACGGGCATGGACTTCGGCTCGGTCATGACCGCCACCTGCCTCTCGGCGGCCCTGGCCACGGCCGTCATGGCAATATACGCCAGGTACCCCATAGCCCAGGCCCCCGGCATGGGGGAGAACTTCTTCTTCGTGTTCTCCATCCTTCCGGCCGCGGCCGCGGCCATGAAGTCCGCGGGGGTTTCAGGCATGGCGCCCTGGGAGGTGGGGCTTTGGGTGGTGGTGGCCTCGGGCGTCCTCTTCGTCCTGGTGTCCCTCGCCGGCCTGCGGAAGCTCATCGTGAACGCCGTGAGCCCCAGCATGAAAAACGCCATGGCGGTGGGGATCGGGGTCTTCATCGCCTTCATAGGGCTTGAGAACGCGGGCCTCATAGTGAAGAGCGAGGGCACCCTGGTCCAGCTGAACGCCAGGTTCTACTCCATCGATATAATCATTTTCCTAGTGGCGCTGATCCTGACGGCGGCGCTCCACGCGCGGAGGGCGCGGGGCTCCATCCTCTGGGGCATAGTGGCCGCCACGCTCCTGTCCGTCATGGCGAAGCTCCTCCTCGGGGCCATGCCGGAGCTCGCCAAGACGCCCGTGTTCGCGGGCTCCAAGATGACAGCCATGTTCAGCCTGGCCCAGGGCCTGGTTTCCGCGCCGCCCTCCGTCGCGCCCACGTTTTTCAAGATGAAGATGGCGGGGGCCATCTTCTGGAAGATGCTCCCCTTCGTCATCATACTTCTGTTCATGGACGTCTTCGACACCATAGGGACCCTGATCGGGGTCTCGGAGCAGGCGGGCTTCATAAAGGACAACAAGCTTCCCCGCGCCGAGCGGGCGCTCATGTCCGACGCCATAGGCACGGTGGCGGGCGGGCTTTTGGGCACCAGCACGGTCACGAGCTTCATCGAAAGCGCCGCCGGGGTGGAGGCGGGCGGCCGCACCGGGCTCACGGGCCTTGTGGTGTCGGCGCTCTTTCTCCTTTCGCTCTTCCTCGCGCCCGTGGTGGAGATGGTGGCGAGCTACCCCGCCATCACCTCGGCGGCGCTCGTGGTGGTGGGCGCCATGATGATGGCCACCGTCACCCGGATGGACTGGAAGGACTACAGCGAGTCCATCCCGGGATTTCTGATCATCCTGGGCATTCCGCTTTCCTACTCCATAGCCGACGGCCTGGCGCTGGGGTTCATCACCTACCCCGTGGTGAAGCTCTTCGCCGGAAAGGGCCGGGAGGTGGGCTGGCTCATGTACGTCTTGGCGGCGCTCCTTTTTCTCTACTTCCTTTTCGTCCGCTCGTCCATATAGCGGCAAGGGGTGGGAAATGCTCCGGCATACCACATGTTGAATAAAGTATGGACTTCTCCCGCGATATATGGTATGATTATCTAAAGATGACCATCAATCCGCAAGGAGAGGATGCTCCATGACAGCCTTTCTGTCCGAAAACGCCTTAGTCGTCCTCAAGCGCCGCTATCTCAAGAAGGACGCCCACGGAAACCCTGTGGAGACGCCCGGGGACCTCTTCCGGCGCGTGGCGAAAAGCATCGCCGCGGCCGAGCGCGTCTTCGATCCCAAGGCGGACGCGGGCCCGGTGGAGGAGGAATTTTACGGCGTCATGGCCGATGGGCTCTTTCTGCCCAACTCCCCGACCCTCATGAACGCCGGACGCAGGCTGGGGCAGCTTTCCGCCTGCTTCGTGCTGCCGGTGGAGGACAGCTTAGAGAGCATCTTCGATTCCCTGAAGTTTACCGCCATGATCCACAAAAGCGGCGGCGGCACCGGCTTTTCCTTCTCGCGCCTTAGGCCCGAAAACGACACCGTGCTCTCCACGGCGGGCGTAAGCTCGGGGCCGTTATCGTTCATGAAGGTCTTCGACACCGCCACCGAAACCGTTAAGCAGGGCGGCACCCGCCGGGGCGCAAACATGGGGATTTTAAGGGTGGACCACCCCGACATCCTCCGCTTCATAACGGCCAAGGACGACCTTACGACACTCAACAACTTCAACATCTCGGTGGCCCTGACCGACCGCTTCATGAAGGCTGTGGGGCAAAACGGCGACTACGGCCTGGTGAACCCCAGGACCGGGGACGTGGTGTCGAAGCTTTCGGCCGCCGAGGTCTTCGGGCGCATCGCCGCCTCCGCCTGGGCCACCGGCGAGCCCGGGGTCGTCTTCATCGACCGCATGAACGAGTTTAACCCCACCCCGCTCCGCGGCGCCATCGAGGCCACAAATCCATGCGGCGAACAGCCGCTGCTCCCTTACGAATCCTGTACCTTGGGCTCCATAGCCCTCTCCCGCATGGTGAAGGACGGGGCGGTGGACTGGGAGCTTCTGGGGCGTACCGTCCGCACGGCGGTGAGATTCCTGGATAACGTAATCGAGGTCAACCGCTACCCCCTTCCCCAGATCGAGGAGAACACCCGGGCCACCCGAAAGATCGGCTTAGGCGTCATGGGCTTTGCCGACATGCTGATTTTACTCGGAATCCCCTACGATTCCGACGAGGCCGAGGCCGCAGCCGAAGAAGTGATGGGCGTGATCGACCGCGAGTCCAAGGCGGCATCGGCCGCGCTCGCGCAAGTTCGCGGCAACTTCCCGGCCTACAAGGGCTCCATCCACGACCGGCCCGAGACGCCCTTCATGCGCAACGCCACCACCACCACCATCGCCCCCACCGGCACCATCTCCATCATCGCCGGCGCTTCAAGCGGCATCGAGCCCCTCTTCGCCGTGGCCTACGTGCGCCGCGTTTTAAACGGCACCTCGCTTCCCGAGCTCCACCCCCTCTTCGAGAAGGCGGCCCGCGACGGCGGCTTCCACTCCAAGGAGCTTGTGGACGAGGTCCTCCGCAAGGGCTCGGTCAAGGACATCCCCGCCGTGCCGGAAGCGGTGAAACGCCTCTTCGCCGCCTCCCACGACATCCCGGCCGCGCGGCACGTGGGCATCCAGGCGGCCTTCCAGCGCCACACCGACAACGCCGTCTCGAAAACCGTGAACTTCCCGGCCTGCGCCACCGAGGAGGACGTGCGCGAACTCTTTCTCCTGGCGTTCCAGCAGGGACTCAAGGGCGTCACCATCTACCGCGACGGAAGCCGCGAACGGCAGGTGCTGTGCGCCGGCAAAAGCGAGGCCGGGCCCCCGCGTGAGGCGAAGGCGGCCTCCCCCCGCGCGCCCCGCGCCCGGCCGGCGGCCACGCGCGGCATCACCGAGCGCATCAAGACCGGCTGCGGCAACCTCTACGTAACCGTGAACCGGGACGACGAGGGCATGGCCGAGGTCTTCGCCCAGATGGGCAAAACCGGCGGCTGCGCCAGCTCCCAGACCGAGGCCACCGGCCGCCTCATCTCCCTGGCGCTCCGCAGCGGCGTTTCGCCCGCCGAGGTGGTGAAGCAGCTGATCGGCATCCGCTGCCCCTCCCCCGCCTGGCAGGACTCCCGCCAGGTGCTCTCCTGCCCGGACGCCGTGGCCCAGGTCCTCAAGAAGCGCCTGGGAGCCGCGGACTTCGACGCCTCAGACCCCTCCGGCCCCGCCGGCCAGTGCCCCGACTGCGGCCAGATGCTCACCCACGAGTCCGGCTGCCTCGTGTGCCATGCGTGCGGGTACTCTAAATGTTCGTAAAAGAAACAAAAGCGCCTCCGGCGGCCGGGGAGACTACGTCCCCCCGGACCCCCGATAATCGCTCCGCGTGCTGCGCACGCTCCGCTGCTATTGCAGGGCTTCGCATTCGGCCGGTCAAATTTTTAAGCGCGGAAGAGGGGCCTGACGGATAGAAGGGTATTGGCTTGAAGCGCAGACGACCCTGTCTCGCGGATGTCCCTTGACACATCATCCCTATAGTGGGAAAATGGAACCAGTCGATTTTTTAAAATATTCACCCAGATAGCAAGGAAATGCCTTATGGATATTCAAACTACAAGCCCTAAACCGTTCTGCTTTGTATTGATGCCTTTTGAGAAAAAGTTCGATGACGTCTATGAGTTCGGTATCAAGGGAGCTTGTGAAGACGCCGGAGTCTATTGTGATCGGGTCGATGAGCAGATATTTGCAGGTTCCATGCTTGATCGTATCTATAACCAGATATCAAAAGCAGATATTATTGTTGCCGATATGACGGGAAGAAATCCAAATGTTTTCTATGAAGTGGGTTATGCTCATGTTTTGGGCAAAACCGTAATATTGCTGACCCAACAAAGCGAAGATATTCCATTCGATCTTAAACATTTTCAGCATATTGTTTATAATGCACAGATTAAGGAATTACGTGCAGACTTGGCTAAGCGAGTAAAACACTTCGCTTTTGATTCAGGGCTAAAAATATGTTCAGAAATAGGACTTGAAATATTTTATAAGTCTGAGCCCCTTACTTCAGGCACTGTTATGGTTAAACACTCACAAAAGAAGTATCCTAAAGCAGAATTGACAATCTATAACTCCTCATCTAAGGCCTATCTTCCTGGTGATTTTCGTGTTGGTATTATCACACCACCGTCATTCTATAATGCTTCGGATCGGGATTCTATAAGAGCAAGTAATGTTTCTTCCGCGCGGTTACCGACAGGGCAATACCTTCATGTATTGCCGAAATTCGAAACCCTATTCCCGGGTGCGTATTGCTCCGCTTTTTTTGTGCTTACTGGCGCGCCGGATTGCCCCATAGAATTCGATCTTATCTTGCGCATCTTTACATCAGTTGGGTATAGGGATTTCCCGCTTAGCATGGTAGCGGAACCTAAATGACTCATCCCTTCGATCCGTAAATAGATGGCAAGGCCGCCCGTGCTGGGTGTGCGTGTAGCCTGTGTATTCACTTTTAAGCGCGCCCTTCATAGGCAACGGAAACACCAGCTTTTTCTACTCCGAAAGTTGCCATGGGTTCTGTTTTTGCCCCTCTTCCGCGTTTCAATTGTTGACCGGCCGGATGCGAAGCCCTCATAAACCCTGCGGAGCCTTGCGCAGCAAGGCGGAGCCATTATCGGGGGTCCGGGGGGACGTAGTCTCCCCGGCCGCCGGAGGCAGCCTTTGCCTTCGCTTTTGCCTTTGGCGCTTTTGTTCTTGATTTCACCGCCCCGAATATTCTAAAAATTCGGAATCCTGAAAGCCCGGGAAGGGCGCGGGAGAGGTCCGCTCGTTTCGCCCCCCATTCGAAATCGACAAAGGCGAGCCATGCCAAAGCCCAAAAGGTCCGTGCTGGTCACGGGCGTCGCTCATCATTGGGGGCGGAGCCTGGTTCCGCTTCTGGAAAACGACCCGGACTTCACCACCATCATAGGAATCGACTACCGGCCGCCGGAGAAGCCCTTCAAGCGGCTGGAGTTCTTCCAGATCGAGCCTCATCACCCGCTTCTGGCGGAGCTTTTGAAGGTGTCCGCCGTGGACACCGTCTGCCATCTTCTTTTCGAGGACGCCTATGCGCCTTCGGAGGAAATTTTCGATCTGAACGTCATGGGGGCCATGGATCTCCTGGCGGCCTGCGGCGCGGGCGAGACGCCGAGGCTGGTCCTTATGAGCAGCACCAAGGTTTACGGGGCCGGGGCCGGGAACCCCAATTTCCTGGACGAGTACGCCGATTTCAAAGGGAAAAGCAGCCATCCCTACATAAACCACAGGGTCGAGATCGAGAACATTGTGGACCGTTTCGTGCGGCAGAACTCGAACCTGGAGGTGGCGGTCCTGCGCTTCGCCAACATTTTGGGCTTCGGCGTGGACACCCCGCTTTCGCGGTATCTCGACCTTTCGGTGGTGCCGGTGGCCTTCGGCTTCGATCCCATGATGCAGCTGACCCACGCGAAAGACGTCACGGCCTGCCTCTACCACGCCGTAAAGGGCGACCAGGTGGGGGCCTTCAACGTGGCGGGCGAGGGCTACCTGCCGCTATCGCAGATACTGAGGCTCGGGCGGCGGATACCGCTTCCCTTCGGCGCGCCCTTTCTGCGCCTCGGGACCAAGGTTTTCCAGAAGACGCCCATCCCGGACTCGCTTCCCATCCCCACGGATTTTTTGAAGTTCGGCTGCGTGGGCGACACGGCCCGCATGAAAAACGAGCTGAAGTTTTCGCCCCGCTACTCCACCCGCGAGACCGTGACCGACTACTTCGAAAACGCGCGGCTCGCCCGCTACCGGCCGCGGAAGACGCGGATCGAAAGCGACCCCAAGGCCACGGAGGAGCTGCAGGAGTACCTGAAATCCAAGACCCGGGCCTCGGATTACCTCTCGGAGCTGATCGAAACCTTCAACAAGGAAGGCGGCCATGACCAGTAAAGCCAACACGGGAGAGGATGCGGCCCGCTGCGCGGCTAAGACTGCCAAGGGCGCGCCCTGCCGCAACCGGGCTCTTCCCGGCCAAGCCTTCTGCCGGATGCACTTGGCCTCCGGCCCCAACTTCTCATTCGGAAACGGCTCAGCCTTCGGCGCGTCCGGCGGCGGCCCCCAGCCGGACCTGGCCCACATAGCGGTCCTTCTGGAGCAGATTCTGACCCTTCTCGTGGAGCTTCGGCCCGAGGCGGCGGCCGCGGCCGGGGCGTCGCGCGAAAGCGCCAGGGCGCGGGGCGAGCTTGTGGCCAAGGCGCTCCAGTTCCTCGAGGAGAAGATCGCCGTCGTAAAGCGCCGGGTGGACGGCGACTACGAGGTGGACAAGTGGGGCCGGGACATGGAGCTGATCCAAGAAGTCCTCCCCTTTCTGCGTTTTCTTTACCACTCCTACTGGCGGGTGACGGCCGTGGGCGTCGAGAACGTCCCCGCGGACGGCCGGGCCTTACTGGTCGCCAACCACTCGGGCGTGGTGCCCTGGGACGCCGTCATGATCATGACCGCGGTCCTGGAGTGCCACAAAAACCCGCGCCCCATGCGCGGCCTTTACCTTTCCTGGGCCGCCGCGATGCCCTTCGTGGGGCTTGTCCTGAATCGCCTTGGGCAGGTCCAGGCGCTTCCCGACAACGCCGTGCGGCTCCTTTCCGAGGACGAGCTCGTGCTCGTATTTCCCGAGGGCGCAAAGGGCGTGGGCAAGCCCTTTTCCGAGCGCTACCAGCTGGCCCGCTTCGGACGGGGCGGCTTCGTGCGGGCGGCCTTGAAGACCGGCGCGCCCATCATCCCCGTCTCGGTCGTCGGCGCCGAGGAGATCCACCCCATGATGGGCAACGCCGCGCCCTTAGCCTCGCTCATAAACGCCCCCTACTTTCCCGTGACCCCCACCTTCCCGCTCCTGGGGCCCCTGGGGCTCATACCGCTTCCCAGCAAGTGGACCATCCATTTCGGGAAACCCATCGAGGTGAAGAACCTCGGCCACGGACCGGCCGGGGAGCCGCTTCTCGTCACCAAGATAACCAACGAGGTGCGGGAGATCATCCAGACCAACATCCACGAAATATTGAAAAAACGCCGCTCCGTCTTCTGGTGAGGTAAAAGCAAAGGCGCCACAGGCTTCCGGGGAGACTACGTCCCCCCGGACCCTCGTGAAGGCTGTCGGAAAACGCGATCTACTGCGTTGCGCATCGTCGCGCGGCTCGGTCACGTACATCAGTACGCTCCCATCGCGCGCGCCTCGCGCGCCTTGTAGCTCATCGTTTTCCATCAGCCTTCATGCCGGGCAACATTTTGCAAGGCTCCGCGAGTATTTGGGCTTCGCATTTCACCATCCGGAGCTTGGCAGGGCGGAAAAGCAGGCTACGCCGGTGCC
>JAKAGN010000118.1 GCA_021815525.1 Deltaproteobacteria bacterium | reverse complement strand
GGGCCGGGCTCCGGCGCATGGGCCGCGGGGGGCGGCGCTTCCGCGGGCCGCGCCGGGGCCGGCGGAGCCGGGGAAAGCGGGGCCTGCGTCGCTTCCGGGACTGGCGCGGAAACCCGCGCCAAAAGCGGAAGCGGATCGGGCTCCCCCGCGTAGACCACCGCCTTGTCGGGCTCCGACTCGCAAAGGGACTTCAGCCAGTCGAGCTTTTCCAGTATCCGTCCTAAGGGAGCGACGGGCGCGGCCTCGCACAGCCGCACCAGGGCGGCCTCCAGGGCGGTCCTGGGGGAAAAGGCCTGCCGCACCAGGGCCTCCTCCCGGTAAAGGCCGTAGAAGAGGCGCGTCAGAAGCGCCGCGTCCGCGGCCTTTGCCTGCTCCACGTAGAGGCGCACCTCGTTCCCGCTTGCCGGAACCACGGCCTCGGGGTCCCGCGCGTCCCGGGCGGCCACAAGGTTCCGGAAGTGCTCCACAAGGTCCGCCGCCAGCTTCTTCATGTCCTGGCCCCGCATGTGGAACTCGTCCACGGCGCAAAGGCAGCGGGCCGCGTCGCCGGAAAGGAGCGCCGCCGAAAGCGCGAAGAGGGAGCCCGTGTCCACCACCCCGAGGATGTCCAGCACGGTCGAAAGGCTCGCCCCGCCCTCGGAAAAGGCGATCACCTGGTCCAGGAGGCTCAAGGCGTCCCTCATGCAGCCGCCGGACTCGCGGGCGATGATCCACAAGGCGTCCTCGGGAACCGGAAAGGCCTCGCGGCGGCTTAGGTCCGCAAGGTGCGCAACGACGGCGGGCAGGGCGATGCGCCTGAAGTCGTGGCGCTGGCAGCGGGACAGGATGGTGACGGGTATCTTGTGGACCTCGGTGGTGGCGAGGACGAAAAGCACGTGGGAGGGAGGCTCCTCCAGGGTCTTCAGAAGCGCGTTGAAGGCCCCGGGCGAGAGCATGTGGACCTCGTCTATGATGTATATCTTGTGGGCGGAGGCGGCGGGCGCGTACTTGACGTTCTCCCGAAGCTCCCGCACCTCGTCCACGCTGTTGTTGGAGGCTCCGTCGATCTCGAAGACGTCCACGGAGTTTCCGGCGGTTATGGAAAGGCACGATGGGCAGCGGTTGCAGGGCGTTGGAGCGGGGCCCCCGGCGCAGTTCATGGCCTTGGCGAAGATGCGCGCCACCGTGGTCTTCCCCGTGCCCCTGGGCCCGGAGAAACACATGGCGTGCGCCACGCGGCCGGAGGCGATGGCGTTCTTCAGGGTGCCGGCCACGTGCTCCTGGCCCACGAGGTCCTCGAAGGACTGGGGCCGGTACTTGCGGGCGAGAACTACGTATGACATGGCTTCATTTTCGGCGGAGTAGAAAAACCAACAAAAACAATAGATTCAAAAGATCGGCCGGCGATGGACTAAAGCCGGCGGGTATCCGGAAACGATGAAAGGGAGTCGGCGCCGCGGGTGGAAGCGAGGATGGCGGAGAGAGTGGGATTCGAACCCACGGTACCGTTTTGCGGTACACACGATTTCCAGTCGTGCACCTTCGGCCAGCTCGGTCATCTCTCCGCAGTGCGTGGCCAGCTGAAACTTACGCCGCTCCATTAGCCGCCTTGCGCCACTTTGTCAAGCGCCCCGTGAGCATCTTCATCCCAAGGATGTGAAAAAGATCGCAGGCGCCGACGAAAAACGTCTTTGTCGGGCGGCGCCGCACGTTATGAATCCCCGGAGAATCGCTGAAACATCGCAAAACAGCTTGACATAAAAAGAAGATTTGGAATAAAATTTACCATTCGTTCAAAAAATACGCCGCGTACCGCGCCCCTTTTCCAGGCCGGTCACCGTCACATCCGCCTCGATTATATCATTATATGCGAGGCCGTTTCGCATTGTCCACCCCGATCGCGCGGGCGCTCCCGCGCCTTTTCCCCACGAACCTATCTCAAAAATATTTTCGCCATGAGATTGAGCGAAAAAGTCACTGGCAAGGAAGCAGGCGGAAAAGGACCGGAGGCATAGCTGTTCCACGTCGAGGACCTTTTCCGCCGATGACGCAGCCAGAGGCTTTTTAAGCCAATCGCAATAGAAACAGATTTTTGAGATAGGTTCATAACAAAGGAGGTCTTCATGCAGCGCTGTCTCAGGCATCCCGTACTGCGGTTCCTTGGCGTCATGCTCCTTTGCCTTTTCACCGCTTCATGCTCAAGCTCAAGCGACACGCCCGGCCCGACGGCCGGCGGCGACACATCCACGCTTTCGGGCGCGGCGGTCAAGGGCCCCATCGTGGACGCCGTGGTCCAGGCCTTCTATTTCAACGATGTTGGGCAGTTGGTTGAAATTGTGGCCCAAAACGCGCCGGTGAAAACAGGGGCCAACGGTGTGTACCAGTTCCTGGTGGACGCGGCGGAACTTGCGAAGATCAACGGCCCCATCATTCTCCAGACAGCGGGCGGCACCATGTACGGGGCCGCCGCGCCGGTCCTTTCCGCCGTCATCGCCGACCCATCGTCCCTGATGCACAAGGGCGGAAACCTCGCGTCCTACATGTCCGCGGCCAGCTCCGTGGCGGCCGAGCTTTTGAAGAAGCTGGCCGATACCGGCGTACGGCCCACCCGCGAGCAGGCCAAGGCCATCATAGCCCAGGTGGAGCAGGAGCTTGGCGTGGACCTTTCGGAAAATCCGCTCGTACCTGGCACCGGCGTGGCCCTGGTTAACGATATGCTGGACCAGAACCTGGACCTCGTCAAAAGCGCCCTTGCCAACAACCCGGCTGTCAACGACTACATCGACTACCTTACGGCCAACCTCTCCTCGGCCTCCGGGAAGCTTGACGAGTTCATGGCGGACCCCTTCCACGCCGGCATGGACATCGCCGCGGCCTTCGCGGGTCATTACACCGAGCTTGCCAGGATCATGGGCAACCCCGACGCCTTCAGGAAGCTGAAGCTCTTCCCCTCCTCCCCCTTCGTGTCGGACGACAACGCAACGGCCACCACCCTGAACGCCTTGGTGGTGAACGGCCAGGCAAAGCCGGTGGCCGGGGCCACCATAAGCTTCCTGGTGACGGGCGGGGCCGCCACCCTCACGGCCACCCAGGCGGTGACCAACGCCCAGGGCCTGGCCAGGGTGGGCATAAAAAGCGGCACCCAGGGGACCGTCACCATTCAGGCCACCTTTGTAATGCAAAACGGCAACACCATATGCTCCACCACGCGGGTGACGGTGGTTCCGGCCGCGGCTCTTCAAACCCAGACCTACAAGGACGCCGCGAACCTCCTCATGATGAGCCTCGCCAACTGCCAGGGCGACATGACGGCTGCCGACGTGATGACCGCGGTATGCACCGCCGTGGGCATCACGGACATGACCGGGAACAACGCGGCCCAGGTCCGGGCCGCGCTCATGAATCACCTGAACCAGTTCCCGTGCGGCACATTCTCACTCGATCCCCCCAACACCGTGGTGGTGAACTTCAACGGGGCCCAGCAGTGCGGCGGAATCACCGGCGCCGTTCGGGTCACTCCGTCGGTCAACGCCGGGAGCGTGAGCTGGACCGTCACCTACCAGAATCTCCAGAAGGGCGACTTCGTTGTGAACGGCACGGCCACCACCACCTTCACCAAGAACGGGAACCTCTTGACGGCCACCCACGCGTCCACCAACCTCTCGGCCAACGGCTACCAGTTGAATGGCACCTCCTCGGTAACCATCAACCTCTTAACCGGGCTCGTGGCCACGGGCACCGTGAACACGGCTCTTGTCTTCACCTACGAGAACGCCCAGGCCACGGCCAACGCGAACCTCCTCTACGACGCCAACCTGGGATTTTCCGGCACCGTGACCATCGTCATGGGCGAGCAGACCTACAACTGCGTGGTCACCAACGTGAAGATCGACCCCACCTGCGGGATACCCACCTCCGGCACCATGACCATCAACGGCATCGCCCTGGATTTCTCGCAAACCACGTGCGAGAATCAGACGGTCCTCATAACCCTGCCGGTTGTGGGGCAGGTGCCCATCAGCATCGAGACCGCCGTGGCCTACTTCACGGACATGGAGGACTGATCCCCTAAACCCGGACAAGCAAGGCCGCCGGAAATCGTCTTCCGGCGGCCTTCTTGCAAGGCGCTTCTTTTGAATGCTTCCCGCCGCATGTACCCCGTTTAAAATGAACGGATAGACAGGCCGCCGAAAAACGATGAGCCGCAAGGAGCGCGAAAGGCGAACGAGGGAGCGTACTGTTCGTACGTGACCGAGCTTCGCCTTGAGCGGCGACACCGCGGATCGCGTTTTTCGGCGGCCTGTCAGAAAAGCGCCTTCACGAAGTAGACCAGCGCCACGGCCACGTAGGCCAGCTTCAAGGCCATGGCGGCCACCGTTCCCACGAAGACCCCCCAGCCGGCCGCAAGGGCCCGGTTCATCTCGCCCTTGTCGATCCACTCGCCCGCAACGGCCCCGGCGAATGCCCCCAAAAAGATGGTCCAGGGCGGAAAGATGAAGAGGCCCACCAGCATCCCGATTATGGAGCCCCAAACCGAGAGCTTCGACGCGCCGTAGCGCCTGGCCCCCAAAAGCGGAAGCACGTTGTCCGCAAGAGACACCAGGACCGCGGCAAAGGCCATGCCCGCAAGGAACCAGCCGGAGTAAGGCTGCCAGTGAAAGGCCAGAGAGGCCAGCACGAGGGAGGCGAACGCCAGGGCCGGGCCGGGCAGCACCGGCACCACGCAGCCCGCCAGCGCCCCGGCAAGGGCCAAGGCTCCAAGGATCACGAAGACGCTTGTCATGACGAAAATTCCTCCCTTGCGGATTTTTCCGGCCCGGCCGGAGCGAAGGTTTGAAAAGCGGCCGGCCCGTGATAAGCTGGCGGGAAGGCCGCGCGTCCAGGTTCCAACGTTGACGTTTGCGCGCATACGCCCGAAAACCTGCAACATCATAACCCACGGCGCGCGAAAGCTCACGCGCAAATAAGCGGGGATACTTCCGGAATGGAAAATCAAGCCCCGATGGAGCGCCTGGCGGAGGCCGTCCGGGCGGCGCTTGTCCGCGCCATGGCGCCCGGCGCCGAAACCCTGGCCCGGGCCGGCCGGCTTGCCGGCAGCGATCATCCCCTTGACTTGGCCGCGATCCTTTGCGACGAGGACAACCCCGAACACTCATCCCTGTGGCAGATACTCGTATTCCCCGGCGCGGCCGAGGCGGAATCTGTAGAGGCCGTCCTCATAGGCGGCTCGATCCCGCAAGCCGCGGAGGACTCCCTCGCCGGATGCCTTTCACGGCCCGCGCTTTTTCCGGGCGCGGGCGGCGGAGCCGCCGCTTGCCCGCCCCCCTGGGTCCTGGACCTCTTCGTCCGGCGTTTGAGGCTTACCGCCAAGCTCCCGGCAGGCCTCGTTCAGGCGGCGGCGCAGCTTTTCCCGGGCCCGGAATGCGTCCCCTTCCTCGCGGCCCTGCGGCGCTGCCGCGTCGCCTTCACGGAAAAAATCGAGGCCGCCTGCCGCGCGCTTTTGGAAAGCCTGGCCGCGAGACCGCCCGAAGGCGCGGACCTTTGGCCCTTCGCACTCCGGGTTCTGGAGGAGGTCCCGGCCGGCCGGGATCCCGCGGCTTACCTTTCGGCGCGGCGGGAGGACCTTTGCCGCGAGCTTGCGCGCGCCGCGGAATCGCAACGGCGGCTTTCGGGCGTGAACCGGGAAACGGCCGCGGCCCTGGGAATCCGTCCGCCCTACGCCGATCTTCGCCGCTTGGGCCGGGACCTTGCCCTCATGAACGTCCTTCTTTCCAGGCTTTACGGCGCCCCAGCCCTCTTCCCGGAGGAAGCGCCGTCCGCCGAGACGCTCCTTTTTCCCTCCGAAATTCTGGAGCGGCCCTAAATTTATTGGCAGCTATCAGGTATATTACCTGATATTATCCTGGGCCATTCTTGACCCGGCGCGGCGATTGTGCTAAAATAATATATTAAAATCGAGTTGGCGTTTCCGGCCGCGATCCATCCAAGACGACAAATCGTGCATGGAGGTCCCATGAAAAGGCTGATTCTTTTGCTCATCCTGGCGGCGCTTCTGGCTCCCGCCCCCTGCCTGGCCGCGTCCGCGCGCGCCGTCGGTCCCTGCAACAACGACCCGAACCTCATCGTTGACGGCAAATTCCCCCCCCAGGGCACGGCCTGGACGGACCCGGCCTGCGTGTGGTGGAACGGCACGGCAACGGCCCTTGTGGTTGACTTGGGACGGGTCGAGCGCATCACCGCCGTAACGCTCCAGGTGGACAACAACGACGACTACGCGGTGGAGTACTCGGAAGACGGCAAGAGCTTCAAGACGCTGTTTCTCATCCGCGCCTCCTACGGCGAGGTGGGATGGGGCATGGACACCATGTCAACAGATCCCGGAAGCCCGGATTACGTGCCCGAAATCAAGTTCACGCCCGTGAACGCCCGTTTTATCGGGATCAAGGCCATTGACGGCGACAACTGCTACGCCGTCTCGGAGCTTGCCGTCTCCGCCAAGGACGCCGCGGGCCACGACGGACAGGCCGGGCCGACCGTCACCGGCTACGGCTCCTACAACAACGACGCATCCCTCATAGCTGACGGCGTCACCCCCGCCCAGGGCACGGCGTGGAACGATTCGGCCTGCGTGTGGTGGCACGGCACGCAGCCCTACTTCGTGATGGACTTGGGAACGGTCACAAGGGTTTCAAAGGTGACGCTGCAGGTGGACAACAACGACGAGTACGTGGTGGAGTACTCCCAGGACGGAAAAATCTACCGCAACCTTTTCACGGTGCGGCCCTCCTTCGGCGAGGTGGGCTGGGGCATGGACACCATGTCCACAGACCCGTCAAGCCCGGACTACGTCCATCAAATAGAGTTTCCGCCCGTGATGGCCCGCTTCATCAAGATACGCGCCGCGGGCGGCGACGACTGCTACGCGGTCTCGGAACTCACGGTCGGGGATCCGGCCTACGTTCCGCCGGCGAACGCCGGCGGCGGCATGAGCGTTTCCGGCTACGGCCCCTTCCACAACGACGCGGCGCTCATCATCGACGGAGCGGTCCCGGCCCAGGGTACATCCTGGACCGACGCTGCCTGCGTATGGTGGAACGGCACCAAGACCTTCTTCGTGGTGGACCTGGGAATGTCCCGGCGGGTGGGCAACGTGCGCCTGCAGGTGGACAACAACGACGACTACGTGGTGGAGTACTCGGAGGACGGAAAAACCTACCGCAACCTCTTCACAGTGCGGGCCTCCTACGGCGAGGTGGGCTGGGGCATGGACACCATGTCCACAGATCCCGGAAGCCCCGACTACGTGCCCGAGCTTCGCTTTGCGCCCGTGACCGCCCGCTACCTCAAGATCCGGGCGATCGGCGGCGACGACTGCTACGCGGTTTCGGAGCTTTCGGTTTCGGATTAATACCAAGTTGCGTTAAAAGAGGGAAGATCCGCGGGGTCCGGGGGCGCAAACCGCCCCCGGACCCCCGATCCGTAATTTTTTGGAGGGCTCCGCATTTAAGCGCCCGGCGACGGTTAGGCGGAAGATGGGCCGAAGTTGTTCAAAAATTGAACGCCCAATCCCTGTTGATTTTATCGTCCTGTCGCACTTTGGCATGGGGCGCGCCGGACCGGCGCCCCACCCCGGCTTTCCGGGGGCCTGGGCCGTATGACTAACTTAATCCATTGTTTTTATATTTTTTCCAGAAGCAGCAAGTCATACCCGAAACCGGCGATTTGAGTTGATCTTCCAAAAAATGACACGGCGTCTTATTTTTCTATAATAAAACCAGGTTATTATATCTGTGATCTTTTTCACGCCCCAAAATGCCTTAATACTTCTTGACATGCCCGCCGCTTATGTCTATATTAGGGCCGTCCTTGAGAAAAGTCCCCCCCTTTTCTTAGGGTACATCCCCCGGTAGG
>JAKAGN010000117.1 GCA_021815525.1 Deltaproteobacteria bacterium | reverse complement strand
CGATGCCTCCCCGGATGTCCTGGTTCATGACGAGCGTGTTCTCGATGGAGTCGTGGCTCTTGATGTTGGAGATGAGGACGCTGTAAAGGGCGCTCGACGTGATCCCCATGAGGGCGATGTAGATCAAAAGCTCCACCATGGTGACGCCCCGCTCCCCGTCCGATTTTCGATGGAAACGCGACATGTCACAGTATCCTTATCCGCCCGGCCATGGAAACCTCCAGGGCGCGTTCCTGCGAACCGTTTGAAATGGTGATTGTTATGTTGCCGTTGGTGGGGTCTATGGTGCCGTTGGGCCTGAACACCACCGGGGTCCCGGTCTTGCTGGTGACGATGGTTACGCCCTGATACTCGTTCGGAAGATTGCGGCCGCCCACCTGGCCGCCGGTGCTGGCGTCGGCCGTGCTCCAGTTTGCGGAGGCTATCCGTGCGTCGCCCTCCTCGATGACGTACTGGCTGGTATCCACGAACCGGACCCTGAACTCCCGCATGGAACGCGTGGCGCGGGTCTTGGTGTCCAAAAGATCGGCCCGGACCGTGCGCGCGGCGGCGTTCAGGCGCCACCGCGGAAGTATCTGGCGGATGCCGGCGAAGCTTATGGTGGCGAGGATCCCCATCATGGCCATGACCATGAGGAGCTCCACCATGGTCATGCCCCGATCGCGGCGGCGTCCGCCAGCCTTGGGGGTCGTGTCTCTCCGCTTTGTCATGGTCGGCTCCTCGCCGGGGGCCAGCCGTTGGCCCCGCAGTTTTTCCCATATTTCACGATAAGCCCGATTTTACCCGCCCGCAAGGTCCTGTTTGCAGGTACACTCGGACCCATTCGACTCTCTTGTATCCGAGCTAAGAAAAGGGAGCAATGATATATTTTACATAAAAATTGTGAAATATGTCACATTTTTTTATCATTTCCCGCCTTGGCAGTCCGCGCGACGAGCCGGCCTGCGTCGCGCGGCAACAAGCCCCCCCCCCCCCCGCGCGCGGCCCCGGAAGGCCTACGGGGGAGGCGCGGCTCCTGTTTTGGGCGGGCCGTGGTCTTGGGTACCGGAAACGAAGATGTTTTGAAGGCGGGAGAAGAACGGGCGCGGAGCGTAAGGGGAACGGACGGCTCCGCGCCTGCCCTTGAAATGGTCAAGCTATCTCAAAAATATTTTTCGATGGCAGCCATTGGCATTGTGGATGGAAAATTTTTGGGCCATAAACTTTTAAAATATATAACACCTTAATATTTAAAGTGTTTTGGAAAGGGTGGGAGGGGGTGCTGGGGAGGGAGGGAAGAACCTTTTATGAATAAAAGGTTCTTCCCTCCCTCCCCAGCAAATCCTCTCGCCTCTCCTCTTTTCAAGAAAGGTGGAAAATCAATGCGCGTCGCGGTGGTGATCCCGTCCCGGTACGGCTCCACGCGGTTTCCCGGAAAACCCCTGGCGGAGATCGCAGGAATCAGCATGATCCGCCGCGTGTACGAGCGCGCGGCCCGAGCGGAGCGTGTGACGGAGGTGGCCGTGGCCACCGACGACCGCCGCATCGCGGAGGCGGTCGCAGCCTTCGGCGGCAAGGCCCTCATGACCCCGGAGTCCTGCCGGAGCGGCACCGACCGGGCTGCTGCTGCGGCGCGCCTGCTGGGGCTCGCGCCGGAGGACATCGTGGTGAACGTACAGGGCGACCAGCCGGTCTTCGCGCCCGAGTGCCTGGACGAGGTCACGGCGCCGCTTCTCGAGGACCCTTCGCTCGGCATGACCACCCTGGCCTTCGAAATCGTGCGGGAAAGCGAGATCACCGACCCCAAGGACGTGAAGGTGGTGATGGACGCCAGGGGCTTCGCCCTCTACTTCTCGCGCTCGCCCATCCCCTTCGGCCGCGACCCCGGCGCGGTCTTTCCCACCTACAAACACCTTGGCATCTACGCCTACCGCGCCTCCTTCCTGGAGCGATTCGCAAAGCTTCCCGACGGCGTCCTGGAGAACATCGAAAAGCTGGAGCAACTCCGGGCCCTCGAACACGGCCTTCCCATCCGCGTGGTGGTGACGGCCCACGACTCCCCGGAGGTGGACCTGCCCTCCGACATCGTCCGCATCGCGGCCATGCTGAAGGACGAGTGAGGAAGGACGTCGCCATCGGCCCCAATTTCTATCCTTTAATTTTTGGCTTAAATCTAAGTATGTTATAGTCACAGCGTTCATAATTTGAACGTTCAATTTTTGAACGTTCAAATTATGAACATCTTCAACTAACTTAAATACCATCATTTTACTTCATATACCCCGATTTAATCCTTGCCGTTGCCGCTTTTAAGCTTTCCCTTCCCCCAGCGGCCTTGACCCCGAGGAATTTTACACGTAGAATCGCGGGCGCTGGACCCGGGGCCTTGTCCCGGGATGGGTACGGTACGCTTGAGACGAGGAGTTTTCTTTGCTGAAGAAGGTGTTTTCCATGAAAAAGTTCGCCAAGTGGCGCGACAGGTTCGCAACGCCCGACGAGGTTCTGGCGCAGATCAAGCCGGGGATGCGCATCTTCGTGGGGACCGGGGTGGCGGAGCCGCGGACGCTGGTTCAGAGCCTGAAGGCGTCTTCGGGCTTAAACCTCCAGGATTTGGAGCTGATCCAGCTCGTGAGCCTGGGGGACACCATAACGCACCCTGGCGTGGGCACGGCCCAGTTCCGCTTGAAGACGTTTTTCTCCGGGTGGGTGGCCTCGGACGCCATTTCAAGGGGCCGGGTGGACCTCATTCCGTGCAGGTTTTCTCGGATACCGAGCTTGTTCGAGTCGGGCCGCATAAAGGTGGACGCGGCTTTCGTGCAGATAACGGCCCCGGACGACGCGGGTTACGCGAGCCTGGGGGTATCGGTGGACGTGGCGCGGCTCGCCATGGAGCACGCGCGGATAGTGGTGGGGGAGATACAGCCCGAGATGCCGCGCACCACGGGCGACACCTTCGTCCACGTGAGCGATTTCCATTATTTGGTGGAGGCGACGGAGCCCCTGCTGGTTTTTCCGAGGGGGCAGGGAAACGAGGTCTACGACAAGGTGGCCGCCAACGTGGCCAGCGAGATAGAGGACGGAAGCTGCATCGCCTGGTCCATGGAACGGCTGTTCGAGAGCCTGTGGCCGCACCTGGCGCGCAAGAAGGACCTTGGCATCCACACGCCTTTTTTCACCGACTCCCTCATGGACCTGGTGAAAAGCGGGGCCGTCACCAACCGCAGGAAGGGCTCCTTCCGGGGAAAGTCCGTCACGAGCTACGCGATGGGCTCGCGGGCCTTGATGCAGTGGCTGGACTGCAACCCCATGGTGGAGTTCCAGGGCGTTGACGTTCTAGGCGACCCCGAGCGCATCCGCCGCAACAGCCGCTTCGTGGGCATCCTCCCCGTGCGCCGGGTGGACCTCACGGGCCAGGTGGCCTTTCTCTCGGGCCGCGGAAACCTGGGCGTGGGCTCCAACGTGGCCACCGAGTTCATCCAGGGGGCGGTCACGTCGCCGGGCGGCCGCGTCATAGCGGCGCTACCCAGCCGCAACCGCGAGGGCAACAGCAACATCGTGCTTTCCCTGGGGGATATTCCGAACCAGTACAACAACCCCGAGGCCCTGGACTTCGTGGCCACCGAGTACGGCGTGGCCCACATGGCCGGCCGCTCGGTGCGCGAGCGGGCCCAGGCCCTCATCGACGTGGCCCATCCCGACGACCGCGCGGCCCTTGTGGAGGCCGCCAAGGAGAAGAAGATACTCTACAGGGACCAGATTTATCTCGCCGACGCCGGGCACTTCTACCCCCAGGACCTGGCCGAAACCTCCACCTTCAAGGACGGCCTTTCGGTGCGCTTCCGGGCCATCAAGCCCTCGGACGAGGAGGAGATGCGCCGCCTGTTCTACCGTTTCTCAAGCGAGGCGGTCTACTACCGCTATTTTTCGCCCGTGAAGACCATGCCCCACTCCAAGATGCAGGAGTACGTGAACGTGGACTTCCGCAAGGCCATGTCCATAGTGGGGCTGGTGGGGGAGTCCGGCAGCGGCCACATAATCGCCGAGGGCCGATACGTGCGCATGGCCGACCGGCCTTGGGCCGACACCGCCTTCGTCGTGGACGAGGAGTACCAGAAGAAGGGCATAGCAACCTTCCTCTTTCTCTTTTTGATCGAGATCGCGCGCGGCCGCGGCATAGAGGGCTTCACCGCGGACGTTCTTTCGTCCAACACGAGCATGTTCAAGGTGTACGAAAAAAGCCCCTACCCGGTCCAGGCCCGCCTGGAATCGGGGGTCTATCACCTCTCGATTCCCTTTTGGGAGACGGCGCCGGACAGGTCCGAGCGCATTTCCTTCCGATGAGGCGGGCTTCGTGAAATCGCCGATAGCCGTGTCACGCTTCGCGGCGCGCTTCGGTTACGTACGAACGGTACGCGCCCTCGCGCGCCGCTCGCGTTCCTTGCTCTCGACGATTTCGCAAAGCCCGCGGGATTTGTGCAAGGAGAAAACCTATGGGCGCCGCTCTTGATTTACGAGCGAACGCTTGTTATTATAATGGCCATGAAGCGGCGGGGCGGAAGGCCTGGCCGCGTTTACGACCGAACTTCAAGGAAACGAAATGGACTTTTTCTTCAATCCCGAAGGTATCGCCCTGGTGGGGGCCACGCCCCTTCCCAAGGGCGGCCACGCCATACTCCGTAACCTCATGAACGGCTACGGGGGGGCCATCCATCCGGTGAACCCCCGCTATCCCGAGATCGACGGGCTTAAAACCTATCCCTCGGTTCTGGACGTGCCGGACCCCGTGGACATCGCCATCGTCTTCGTGCCCTCGGTCCTGGTGCCGGACGTGGTGGCCCAGTGCGCGGCCCGGCGCATAAAGGGCGTCATCATAGAGTCCGCCGGCTTCGCCGAGACGGGCGAGGAAGGCCGCCGCCGCCAGGACGCGGTCCTGGCCATCGCCCGGGATGCCGGAATGCGCCTGTGGGGGCCCAACTGCATGGGCATCGTGGACATCCCGGCCCGCCACGTCTTCTCCTTCGTCTCCCCCGCCATCTGGGACGAGATGATCCCGGGAAACGTGTCCCTGGTGGTCCAGAGCGGGATGCTCTCCGGCGGATTTCTCACGGACACCATGACCCACGGCACCATGGGGGTCTCCAAGGTCTGCTCCATCGGAAACAAGATGGATGTCTCGGAGACCGACATCCTGGAGTATCTCTTGAAGGACCCGGCCACCGCCGCCGTGGCCCTGTACCTGGAGTCCATCCCGGACGGCCGCCGCTTCCTGGACCTGTGCCGGGGGACCGCCAAGCCCGTGGTGGTATTGAAGGGCGGAAAAAGCGCCCGGGGCGCGGAGGCGGCCATGAGCCACACCGCGAGCCTCGCGGGCGACGGGGCGCTGGTCTCCGGCGCGTTGGCCCAGGCAGGGGTGGTGGAAGCCTACGACTTCAAGCAGATGATGGACACGGCCCGGACGCTTGCCATGAACCCGGACCTTGGCGCCGTCGCCCGCGGCCGCACCGCCATCCTCACCTACTCCGGCGGCGCAGGGATAATGAGCGCCGACTTCCTGGACCGCCTGGGCCTCACCGTGGCCGACCTTTCCCCCGAGACCGAGTCCATGCTGGCCACGGTGTACCCCGAGTGGATGCCCGTCAAGAACCCCGTGGACCTGTGGCCGGCCGTGGAGAAGAACGGCCCGGCCAAGGTTTACGGCACGGCCCTCCAGGCCGTGTGCGCCGATCCGGCCGTGGACGCCGTTCTCATGCACCTTTTCGTGGGCTCGGCTGCGCTTTCGGCCGACTTCGGCTTCATGGCCGCCACCGCCAAGGCCTACGGCAAGCCCATCTTCGTATGGCTCATCGGCTCCCGCGAGGAGGCCCGCAAGGCCCACGTGGCCCTCCAGGACCTGGGCATCCCCGTGTTCCGCGAGCTTTACCGCGCCGTTGAGTGCATGGCCGCGGCCTTCGCCCGCCCGGCCCTCCTCTCGACCCGCGAGCGCGCCTTCCCCCAAGTCGAGGTCCCCGATCTTTCCCCCACCCACCGCGAGATTCTTTCCACCCAAAAGGGCCCCTTAGACGAGCACCTCTCCAAGAAGATACTGGCCGAGTGCGGCGTCCCCACTGTGGTGGAGGCCGTGGCCGAAACCGCCGAGGAGGCAGTTGCCCACGCCGAACGCCTGGGCTTCCCGGTGGTCGCCAAGGGCATCGTGCCGGGCGGCGTCCACAAGACCGAGCTTGGCCTCGTGCGCCTCAACCTTTCCGACTGGACCGCCGTCCAGCGCGCCTTCATGGAGCTTTCCGCCAAGGTCGGCAAGGACGGCTGGGTCCTCATCCAAAGGCAGGCCCCCCAGGGCCTCGAGCTTATCTTTGGCCTCGTGCGCGACCCCCAGTTCGGCCCCTCCGTCATGGCCGGCCTTGGCGGCGTCTACGCCGAGATCCTTGCGGACAAGGTCTTCGCCGCCGGCCCCGTTTCCGAAAACGAGGCCCGGGCGCTCCTTCGCCGCCTCAAGAACCAGAAGCTCCTCACCGGGTTCCGCGGCGCGAAAGCCCTCGACCTCTCCTGCGCCGCCCGGATCCTGGCCATCATCTCCCAGTTGGGCGCGGCCTTCCCCCGCATCCGGGAGATAGACGTAAACCCCTTGATCGTGGTGGACGGCCAGCCCCTGGCCGTGGACGCCACCATCGTGCTGGGGTGAAAAGAGGGGAAAGGATCGTGGGGGAAGGGAGGGGACACCCTTTTTTTTACAAAAAAGGGTTATCCCCTCCCTTCCCCCACACCCCCTTCTCTCCCCTTCCTAAAAAAATCGAGTATAATGCGGATCGCGCGTGCCGCGCGCTCCGCGCAGTTTATGGGCTTTGCATTGCATGGTTTGGGCTTGGAGGCTTGAGAATGAAGGATTTATGGATAGATGATTGAGAAATGATTCATTTGAAGCGTTAAAAATGATCAATTACAGATAGTTGGGATGATAGCGTTCATAAAATCAAGCGTTCATTTTTTGAACGTTCAAATTTTGAACGCTTGGACGAAACCCTGGCCCGGGACGGCGACAAGGCGGAAAAATGTTCGAGAAAAGAGTGAAAATCAAAAAAAACGAGGAGTTGGGGCCGGGATACTTTCGCATGGAGCTGGACTGCCCGGAAATCGCCGCCGCCGGGGCTCCCGGCCAGTTCGTCATGGTGCGCGTGACCGAGGCCCTATCTCCCCTCCTGCGCCGCCCCTTTTCCATCTCCGACGTTGACGCGGGCGGAAGCATCGCGCTCCTCATTCGCGTGGTGGGCGAGGGCACCCGGATACTTTCGGAGAAAAAAGCGGGCGAAAGCGTTGACGTCCTGGGCCCCTTGGGGAAGGGCTTCGATATCGGGGGGCTTTCCGGCCCGGCGCTCCTGGTGGGCGGCGGAATCGGCGCGGCCCCGCTGATTTTCCTGGCCCGCAGGCTCGCGGAAAAAGGCGTCCCCGGCCGGGTGCTCCTTGGAGGCCGCACGGCGGCGGACATCCTTTGCGCGCCGGTCTTCGAGTCTTTGGGCATGGAGGCCGAAACCGCCACCGAGGACGGCAGCCTTGGGCGCAAGGGCCTCGTTACCGAGCTTCTGGCGCAGGCCCTCACCCCGGGAGCTTCCGCCTTCACGGTTTTTTCCTGCGGCCCGGAGGGGATGCTGAAGGCGGTGGCGGGGATGTGCCGCAGAAGCGGCGCGGCTTGCCAGCTGAGCCTCGAGGCCGCCATGGCCTGCGGCATGGGGGCCTGCCTGGGATGCGCCACCCCCCGTTCCGGCGGCGGCTACCTCCACGTGTGCACCGACGGCCCGGTGGTCTCGGCCTCCCTCTGGCCCGCCGGCTGAAGCCGGGCGAAGATTGCTGATACCGCCGCATCCTCCGCCGGTGACGTCCGGGCGCGCCGCCCCTTTCATACCAAGCTGCGTTCAAAAGTAGAGCACTCC
>JAKAGN010000116.1 GCA_021815525.1 Deltaproteobacteria bacterium | reverse complement strand
ATTCGATCCATGCAGCCCGCCACACCTACGCCACCATCCTCTTGGCGCGGACCAACAACCTGCGGTTCGTACAAAAGCAACTCGGCCACGCAAGTTTGAACATGACGGCCTTATACGCCGACGTTTTACCCGAACAAAATCAGAGCCTTGCCAATACCATGGCCGATTGAAAAGAAGACCGAAAGGAAGTGCATTGAGCCGTCCCCGCGAAAGCGGGGGCGGTTTCTTGCTTTATGGACAAACCCAAAAAGGAGGCAGGCCATGTGGAACATTCCATCCCAAGAGAGATTGGACAAAATCCCCCGGCTCTACGAAACGGAACACATCCCGGTTGAGGACAAGCTTATCCACCTGCATTTCTTCATCGGCGGGTGCGACTGGTTTATCGCGGAATACGACGGCGCGGACCTCTTCTTCGGCTATGCGGTCCTGAACGCCGATTACCTCAACGCGGAGTGGGGCTACGTCTCCTTCGCCGAACTCAAGGCAGTCAAGGTGGGGTTCCTTGAGGTGGACTGCGAGACCGAGGACGCCTGGCAGGTTCGGTCGGCGTCGGAGGTGGAGAGTATTGGATTTTTTCACCACCCATCCGTAATGACTTGACGGCATGCACGGACTAACATATTTTTACCGAGTAGATACTTGTTCCCGGTTTCGCTATCAAAACGCATCGTGACGAATTTGCAAAAAGCCATTATTGCCTTTTGGAGGTTAAAATGGGGATTAACCGCAACATATTCGAAGAAGTAGGGAATCTCGGTAGTACTTATGGCTTCTCTGGTTACGACATTGAAGATTTCTTAACAGTGCCCAAAGATTTCTCCAGTCGACAATCACAAGCTATTGATGTTATAAGAGATATTATGACCCACCACGGCAAGGAAGTGTTGTTGCGCCACGTCGTACAAGTCGCCGAAGTTGAACGAGGTATCCGCCCATTGGAACCTTGGGTAAGAGATCACGTAGTTCATGCGTTGTTGAGTTTTATGTTGGGAATTTTCGTGCACGAAAAGTTGCTGAAGCCAGAGGGGTTCTCCCTTGACCCATTTCAATGGAAATTAGCCGGATTGTTTCATGATGTTGGCTATCCTGCTCAGGTCGCAAAAGATATACTCAAACCTTATAGTGATAAAATTAACAGCATTAAAAATGAACTTGGTGTCCGCAGACCAGATGTATTTTTCAAAGTAGTTCCAGTCGGTATAGATAAACTATCACGTGGAGTAAAATCGTTTGACTTAATTCAATCCTGGCTCGATAAATGGATGCTTCGTATAAACGCGAAAGCTGAGTATGATATGATGATGAGGTCAGGAGGCGTATGCCATGGTATGATTAGTGCACTTTCAATTTTATATGTTATTGACCTTATGTATCAAAAGTTTAATCCAAACAGAAATTACGCTGACATAGATTACCCTCCTGGTATAAATTGGAATCACTCATATTTTAAGGGAGATGTTGCATCAGCTTGTTCAGCTATTTTTATCCATAACCTACCGAAACGTTGTTTCAAACATGCGCTTATTGATCCTAACCATGCTGCTTTGGCGTTTCTCCTCCGTCTTTCAGATTGTATGCAAGATTGGGAAAGGCCGTCAGAATCTAACCCCAATGGTTTCCCCGATAGGGATTATCGGATAGAAGTCATTTCTGGAAAACTAATTCTCACGGTTACTGACCCGGATCGGAAGATCAAGATTGAAGATGAAATTGTTTCTTCTCTGGTGGCACCTAACATTGAGATCCGACAGGCTTAGTCTTCGCCCCATGCATCCCATCCTCTTGCTCCAAGGAAGTACAGAGGAAGTAGACGCCTTCCTCAGCCAGGTCTTTTAGGGTACTTTAAGGTACGATCAGGTTTTTTCAGCAATAACCTTAACCACTTGAGATCACGAATATTTGTAATGTTTTCCTGCTCTTGCTCGTTTGGTTGTTATGGCCTTTCACGCCGGCGACAGGGGTTCAAATCCCCTTGGGGACGCCATAGCAAAGCAAGGGGTTACCGGTTATCCGGTAACCCCTTTTTTTATGCGTGTCTGCTTCAACCGGTCCACGGTTTCACGAAGCCTTTCCACGGCTCTTTCATTTTCGCGGGGTAAGCTTTAGTATCTGCCGGGCCTCTTGGGGTGTTGCCGGCTCCTTGCCGGCCTCCCGGACGAGCCTCACCAGCGCTTCGGTCAAGTCCCCGTTTCCGCGCGCCTTGCCGCCGTCCGGAAGATAGAAGGTGTCCTCCAGGCCCGTGCGCACGTTTCCGCCAAGCTCCAGGGCCCTCCGGTGCAGGTCCCAGATTTTTTCCCGGCCCGGGCCGGTTGCGATCACCTGCCAGTGGGCGTCCTTCGGCATTTCGTCCTTCAGGATGTCTAGGAGGTCCGCCCTGGCCGGCATCCCGGAGTCCACGCCCATCACGAGCGACAGGTGCGGGTCGCCCTCGAACATCCCCACGGCCTTGTACATGGCGACACTCCGCACGATTCCAGTGTCGAAGCACTCGAACTCGGGCGCCACGTTGTTTTCCCGCATCACGGCAAGAAAGCGGCCCACCTTCTCCACGGGGTTGTCGAAGAGAATGGGCGGCCACGCCCAGTTGCCGGTTTTGCCGATCTTCAGGTAATTCAGGCTTCCGGCGTTGCAGGCGGCCATCTCGGGCTTATACGCGGCAAGGCACGAAAGGGGTCCTTCCAGGTCGTTTCCCATGACCCCCGTGGACATGTTGATGATGATTTCGGGCACGGCCTCCCTTATGGCGGCCAGTATCTCCCCCACGGGCTTCAAGTCCCAGGTGGGCCAGGCGGCAAGCCCCGGCTCCTGGCTGCGGAAGTGGGCGTGGACGATGGATGCGCCCGCGTCGTAGGCCTCCTTCGTGGCCGCGGCCATCTCGGCAGGCGTCACGGGAACGTTGAACTTCTTCGGATCGGTGAGAACGCCCGTCAGGGCACAGGTCACCACCACCTTGTTTTCCAGGGACATGGAATATTCCTTTCGATTCTGTGGATCGCGCTTTTCCTCAGGCCCCAGCAAGTTCCTCCGAAAGAAGCCTGGATAAAAACGATGAAATGCAAGGCGCGCGAAAATCCAATGAAGGGAGCGTACTGTTGTACGTGACCGGAATTGGATTTGAAGCGCAACGCAGCAGTTCGCGTTTTTAGACAGGCTGCGTTAGAAGCCTTCCAGGCGTGCAATAATCTCGCACATAATCTCGCTGGCCCCGCCGCCGATGGCGATGAGGCGGGAGTCGCGGTATGCGCGGGATATGGGCATCTCCTCCATGAAGCCAAGCCCGCCGTACATCTGGAGGCAGCCGTCCGTCACCTTGTTCATGAGCTGAGCCGCCAGGAGCTTTCCCATGGAGATCTCCTTGGAGGCGTCCTGCCTGGCGGTTTTCATGCGCACGATGTGGTAGGCGAGCTGCTTCAAGGCCTCGGCGTCGGAGAGCCACTCGGCAAGGCGGTGACGCAGCACCTGCTTTGTGATGAGGGGCTTTCCGAAAACGATGCGCTTTTTCAGGTGCTCGATGGTTTCCTCGATGATCCTCTTGGCCGCCACGTAGGAGAAGGGCAGCACGGTGAAGCGCTCGTGCTGGAACTGCATCATCTGCTGGATGAAGCCCTCGTTCTCGGCGCCTATCAGGTTCTCGGCCGGAACCCGGACGTTATCGAAAAAAAGTTCGGCCGTGTCGGAGCTGCGCATTCCCATTTTTTTGAGCTTCCGGCTCACCGAAAAGCCGGGGGTTTTGGTCTCCACCACGAAAAGCGAGAAGGAGTGGTAGCCGGGGTTTTCGCTGGTGCGGGCCAAAAGCGTCAGGAAGTCGGCCTGGGTGCCGTTCGTTATATAGGTCTTGGAGCCGTTTATGACGTAGTGGTCCCCGTCCTTTTGGGCGAAGGTGGTCAAGGCCGCCACGTCGGAGCCCGCGCCGGGCTCGGTCACGGCTATGGCGGCCACCAGGTCTCCGGCGATGGCGGGGGCCAGGTACTTCTCCTTCAGGAACTCGCTTCCGAACTCGTCGATGGCGGGGGTGGCCATGTTGGTCTGGACCGCTATGGCCATGGGGATCCCGCCGCAGTGGATGCGGGCCAGCTCCTCCAGGAAGGCGGTCTCGGCCCAGTAGTCCATGCCGCCGCCGCCGTACTTGGGATCGTAGCGGATGCCCAGGAAACCCAGGTCGCCCATCTTCTTGAAAAGCTCGTGGAGCGGCGCGATTTCCGCCTCCTCCCACTCGTCCACGCGGGGGTTGATAACCTTGTCCACGAAATCGCGCACCGCGCGGCGCACCATCTCGTGCTCCTTCCCGAAGTACATCTCGCTTCCCATGGTTCCCCCTTGGAAGAATGTTGATCCTAAGCCTTTATTTTCCCGTGAACTTCGGCGGCCGCTTCTCCAGAAAGGCCGTGATGCCTTCCACCGCGTCCTTTGTGGAGGCCACCTCCGCGAGCTTTTCCGCCAAGTATGAAACGGCGTCGCCAAAGGGCATGTCCGCCATTTGGTGAAAGGCGGTTTTTCCGATGCGCATTCCTATGGGGCTTTTTTGGGCGAGCTTTTCGACAAGCCCGTTAACGGCGGAGTCCAACTCGCCGGGCGTGAAGAGTCGGGTCACCATCCCCATGTCCAGGGCCTCGGAGGCGGTGATGGTGGCGCCGGTCAAGATCATCTCCATGGCCTTCTTGCGGGGCGCGTTCCTGAAGATGAGGGCCCCTATCATCATGGGGAAAAGCCCCACGTTCACCTCGGGGGTGCCGAACTTGGCGGAATCGGCCGCGTACACTATGTCGCAGGCCAGCATTATGCCGGTGCCGCCCGCCACGCAGGAGCCGTTCACCCGGGCCACGGTGGGCTTCGTGAAGCCCGCCAGCCGCTTCAAGAGCGCGGCGTAATCCCGGAAGGCGGACATGCCGTCGCTGCTTCCCGCGCCCAGGCCGGTTCCCAAGTCCGCCCCGGAGCAGAAGGCTTTTTGCCCCTTGGCCGTAACCACGACAACGCGCACGGCGTCGTCGCGCTCGGCCTCATCGAGGTGCCCGAGAAAAAGGCTCAAGGCGGAGGCGGAAAGGGCGTTGCGCCGGTCCTCGCGGTTTATGGTGAAGGTGGCCACCGCGTCTTGCACTTCATATAATAGATGGGGCTCTTCCATAATGAGGGACCTTTCTTGGAGGAAGAAGAAGTCCAAGCAACAGGGTTGGGAAAGCTTCGAGGCCGCTTGGAATCGCCGAGAGCAAGGAAAACGAGCGGCGAGGGAGGGAGCGTACTTTTCGTACGTGACCTAACCGCGCCACGAAGTTTGACACCGCTATCGGCGATCTCCAGGCGGCCTCCTATTCCACCGCGGCGATGTCCACCAGGATGTCGCCCGGGGCCACCTTGTCGCCCACCGCGGCGTTGATCCTTTCCACCCGGCCCTTGAAGGACGCGGTGAGGGTGGTCTCCATCTTCATTGCGGAAACCACGATCACGGGGTCGCCGGGCTCAACCTCGTCGCCCACGCTTACCGAGACGCGCACCACCACGGCGGGCATGGGGGGGGTGATGGGCTTGGGTCCCTCGGAGAGCCCCTTTTTCCGGCCCTGGCGGGCCCTTTCGGTGGAAAGATCCCGGATGAAGCGGCAATCGCCCCTTGCGGCCACCCACTTTCCGGCGTTGCCCGGGGCCACGAAGACCCTCTTGACGCTGGTTTTTCCGCCGCAGCTGAGAAACAGGCACAGCTCGAACTCCGTTATCCTGGAAACGCGGATATGGTAATCCTTCCCGCCGAGCGTGGCCGAAAACTCGTCGGGACCCGTCGTTTCAGCGGAAAACGCGATTTCCTCCCCGCGGGTCGCAAGCGAAAAGTCCATAAAATATTTCCTTTGCCGATAAGGACAACAAGCGGCTTACCACCCTTTGAAAACGGCTGGATGTAAAGCCTGGATAAAAACGATGAAGTGCAAGGAGCGCGAAAAGCCAATGAGCAAGCGTATTAAATATACGTGGCGGAATTGGCTTTGAAGCGCGACGCCGCAATTCGCGTTTTTAGACAGGCTACTTGTTACAGGCGAAAACCCCCAAGCGTCCGCCAGGGAGATGCGAAGGCCTCCGAATATCCCGCGCCCGGAGAGGGTTTCACCGGCCCTCCGAAAAGCTCGTCGGCCGCGTACGCGGCAAGCGCCGTCACGTCGGTCCCGGGCGGCGCGGGCTTCCATCCGGAAAAGTGCTCCTCTATGAAGCCCGTGTGAAGCTCCCCCCGGGCGAAGGGCTCGGAAGCCAGCACGTCCGAGAGAAAGGGAATGATGGTGGTGATTCCTAAAACCGCGTAGTCGGAAAGAGCCCGACGCATTCGGGCGATGGCGCCTGCCCGGTCCTCGGCCCACACTATGAGTTTTCCCAGAAGCGGGTCGTACTCCACCGGCACCGTGGCCCCGGAAAAGATGCCGGAGTCGTTCCTTATGAAGGGCCCGGTGGGCTCGTGCACGAAAAGGACCGTGCCGGGGCAGGGGTAGAAGCTGTTCTCGGGGTCCTCGCCGCATATGCGGCACTCGATGGCGTGCCCGCGGCCGCGGACATCCTCCTGCCGGAGGTTAAGGGGAAGCCCGGCGGCTATCTCCACCTGGCGGCGCACCAGGTCCACGCCCGTCACCATCTCGGTTACCGGGTGCTCCACCTGGAGGCGCGTGTTCACCTCCAGGAAGTAGAAGCCTCCGTTCCGGTCCACCAGAAACTCCACTGTTCCCGCGTTTTCGTAGCCCGCCGAGCGGGCCGCGGCCACGGCGGCTCTGCCCATTTCCTCCCGAAGCTCCGGGGTGAGCGCCAGGGAGGGGCTTTCCTCGACGATCTTCTGGTGCCGGCGCTGGATGGAGCACTCGCGCTCCAGAAGGTGGACGGCGTTTCCGTGCCGATCGCAAAGGACCTGGATTTCCACGTGGCGGGGCCGGTCAAGGTACTTTTCCAGATAGATGCCGCCATCGTTGAAGGCGGCTTTGGCCTCGGCCTCGGCCGTTTTGGCCGCCTCGGCGAGATCGCTTTCCGTGGCCACCACCCTCATGCCCTTGCCGCCGCCCCCGGCCGTGGCCTTCACCAGGACCGGGTAGCCGATCCGGGCGGCCTCGCGGGTCAAGAGGCCAAGGTCGGAGCTTGGTCTCTCCATGCCGGGAATCACCGGAACGCCCGCCTGCATCATGAGCCGCCGGGCCGCGGTCTTGCGCCCCAATGCCCGGATTGCGGAAGCCGGGGGGCCGATGAACGTAAGGCCCGCTTTTTGGCAGGCCTCGGCAAACCCTGCGTTTTCCGATAAAAAGCCGTAGCCCGGATGTATGGCCTCCGCGCCCGTGTCCCTGGCCGCTGCAATGATTTTTTCCGCGTCGAGGTAGCTTGAGGCGGGCTCGGCGGGCCCCAAAAGCGCCGCAACGTCTGCCAGCCGCACGTGAAGCGCCCGGGAGTCGGCCTCCGAGTAGACCGCGACGCTTGAAATCCCCATTTCCTTCAAGCACCGGATCACGCGGCAGGCGATCTCGCCGCGGTTCGCCACGAGAACCTTTGAAAACATGAGCACCCCCGTCTTTACATTCGAAAAACCCCGTAGCCCAGGTCCCCGCCCCGCACGGGCGCGTTCAGGGCCGCCGAGATGGCTAGCCCCAAAACGTCCCGGGTCTTGGCGGGATCGATGATGCCGTCGTCCCAGAGGCGGGCCGTGGCATAGTAGGCGTTCCCCTCCCTGGCCGCGGCCTCGATGATGGGGGCGGAGAGCATCAGCTCCTCGTCCTTGGTGAGGGGGGGCTTCCCAAGCCGCTCGTTCTGGTCGTTGGTGATGGAGATCAAGACCTTGGAGGCCTCGGGGCCCCCCATGACGCCGATCTTGGCGTGGGGCCACATCCACAGGAACCTGGGCGAGTACGCGCGGCCGCACATGGCGTAGTTGCCCGCGCCGAAGCTGGCGCCCACGATGACCGTGAACT
>JAKAGN010000115.1 GCA_021815525.1 Deltaproteobacteria bacterium | reverse complement strand
CCACACACCTCGCGGTTTCGCCCGGAGACCTCGTAACGGTCTCGGTGACGCGGGTCCACGGGACGCCCTCCAAGGGCCTGTGGGTCACGCTCACTTTTCATCCTTGAGCAGTGCCGGAATGACATCAAAAAGCGCCGGGCCTTGCCTTCCCCGGCGCACGGAAGGGGGAAGCGATGAAAAACGCGACGAAGATTTCCGCCCCCGCGGTGCTCGTTTTCTGCCTGGCAACGGCTTTTTCGGGGCAGGCCAGGGCCGATTGCTTCGACTGCCTGGTGCGGGCCGCGGACGAGCCCGCAAGTGTGGCCGCGCCCTCCCGGGCGCTGGCCGGGGACCTGGTGGCCTGCATGCCCCAGGGCTGGGTCTTCGGACAGAAGGAGACGGCTCCCGAGTACGCCGTGGTGCGGATATGCAACCTCTCCGGCGAGGACGCCCGCTTCCTTACCGCCCCCGCCAAGGATTCGGAAGGCGCCCTCACCGCGCCCCACCGCTTCGCCCTGGACTTGGGCGATCCGGCGGTAAGCGGCGGGACTCCGGTGGACGGCCAAACCGCGGCGGTCTGCATCGACCGCGTCGACTCCTCCCGCAAGACGGCCGCTGAGGCCGCACTGGCGGCGCGGCCCGTGGAGGACCCCTCGGCCCTTACGCCCGGAGGTGGACAATGAAACGCCTCGCAGCCCTTGTTCTCGCGCTCGTCGCGCTTCTCCCGGCCCCGCTCCTCGCGGACTCGGCCCGGAAGATGCCGCTTTCCTACAACGTCGCAACCTTCGGGGGGCCGGGCCGGGACTACACCACGCTCCAGGCCTGGGAGGACGCCACGGATAACGATCTCGTGGCGGCAGGCAAAGGCGAGGTGCTCCTCTGCTACCCGGACTCGGCCGCCTACGCCCAGCGGGTGACCATCTCCGGCGCCGTCACGAACGCGTCCTACTTCCGCGTCATTCGCGCCGCCCCGGGCTTCGAGCGCCAGGTGGTCCTCGACTACAACGGCGTCCTGGGCTCCTACGACGGCACGGTGCTCGTAACGAACGAGAACCACGTGGGCCTCTACGATCTTTCCATCCGGCACCACATATCGACCTCGGCATCCGTCAACACCAAGGACATCTTCATCCAGGGGAACACCGCCGGGGCCTGCCGCGTGGTGGGCTGCCGGCTGGGGCCGTCGGTGAACACCGGCTCGGACATGGCCAGCGCCGGCCAGGTTTATGGCGACGGCAGGCTCGTCGTGGCCGACTCCGTCGTGGCCGCTTACCCGGAAGGCTACGGCATCATCCAGAACAACGGGCAGCTTTACGTCTTAAGCTCGGTCTTTTACGGCGTAAACCAGACGGCACTCTACAGCCAGGCGGCCACCAGCATCGCCGTAAACTGCGTGCTCCAGGGAAACGGCGCCAACTTCTACGGCGCGGCCTGGCTCATCACCACCTGCAAGACGGACGGCACGGTCTCGTTCGTGAACGCCGCGGCCGGAGACTTCCACCTTTCCGACACCGACGCCTCGGCCAAGGATCACGGCACGGACCTTTCGTCGGACGCCATCTTTCCCTTCTCGGACGACATGGACGGCGACCTCCGGCCCCAAGGCGCGGCCTGGGACATCGGGGCCGACGAGTGGAAGCCGGGAACGGCCGGAATGGTGACCATACCCCTTTTCTAGCGGCCGCGTGAAATACGGCGGCCCGGAGGAAAACACATGGACGAGCAGGTTACGACGATCGCGGCCGGCGTGGCGGCCTTCACAGCGGCCCTGGGCGCGGCCCTCATGAGGCTCGGCTACCTCCCGGTTTCCGGGAAAAAGGTCGAAACCGAAAAATGCCCGGACCCCTCGTGCAAGGCCGGGGCCGTCCGCCTTGAGGAGAAGGTGGAGAACCTCGACCGCATGGTGACGGGCTTTTCCGCGCGCCTTGAGCGGGTGGCCGAGGACGTGGCCTTCATCCGGGGGCGGCTGGAGGACTGAGGCCGATGCCGGGCCCCAAAAAAGGAGGCGAACGATGGAACGTGACGAGGCTTTGATCAAGCGGCACGAAGGCTACCGCGACCGCGTCTACAAGGACACCGTGGGCATCCTGACCGTGGGTTGGGGCCACGCGCTTCAGGCCGGCTCGCCCATTCCGGCCGCGGCGTCCGAGGCCCTGTTTGCCGACGATTACCGCAAGGCCAAGCTGGCGCTGGCGGGCCTTGTGGCCGACGGGCTTGTTCCGGCCGATCTTTGCGAGGCGCGCCGGGCGGTCCTGGTGAACATGGCCTTCAACCTGGGGGTCGCCGGCCTGCGGAAGTTCGGGCGGACGCTTGAGGCCATACGCCGGGGCGACTTCGTGGCCGCGTCGGAGGCGATGAAAGACAGCCTGTGGGCGCGCCAGGTGAAGAGCCGGGCCGACGATCTTTCGGCCATGATGGAGACGGGGGAGTTTCCCTCGTATCTCAAATAAAAAGGAGAGGAACATGCCGGTTTCGAGGAAAATTTTGGTCCTTGTGCTGGCCCTGGCCCTCGCGGGAGCGGCCGCGTTTTCCGGCTGCGGCGGGGCCGCGGCCTCCTGGCGCGTCATGGGCCCCAAGCAGAAGGCCGCCGTCATGTGGGACATCTACTCCGGCCAGTACGAGCGCTACCTCGCCGATTACGACCGGTGGAAGACCGCTGCGGACGGCCCGGCCCGGAACGCCCTGCGGGAATCCCTGAAGGCCCGCAAGCAGGCGCTTCGGGAAGCCTACGACGCGCTCACCATTTACTCCGGCTACGTGGACACGGGCGCTGTGCCGCTCCCGGCCGTGGAGGACAAGGCTCTGGACCTTCTTGGAAGGATAGGAGGCTGACATGGACAGGAACACGAGGGACGCCGTTTTCGCGGCGGTCGAGGCTTACAGCCCCATGCTGGTGAAGCTCTTTCTGGACGCGGCCGCCGGCATCGCGCAAATCACGCACATGCCGGCCGACCAGGTGGACGCCGCCTACGCCGCGGCACGCGCCAAGGGGCTGTCACAGAATCCCGACGACCTCCCGGACGCGGACTGACGGACAACCCATAAAAAGGAAAACGGACATGGCAAACGATACCAATGTCGAAGCCAAGACCCTTCTGCGCTCCAAGACCTTCTGGACCGGCGTGGCCGGGATCGCAGCCGCCGCGGGCGCGTTCTGCGCTGGCGAGATGACGGCGGCACAGGCGATTCAGACCGGCATCACGTGCCTCATCGGGATTTTCCTGCGGAAAGGCATGATGGCAGGCTGAAACGCAAGTTACCGGCAGGGCCGGTCCCGTTGCGGCACGGCGGGACCGGCCCCGCAAAATCTTCCAGGGAGAAAATCATGAGCACGCACAACGACGACCTGTTGGACCGCTACCTGCCGCGAATTTTGACCGGGCGGCCGGAATTGGCGACGCGGATCGCTTCCAGCATGAACCCGGCGGCCGCGGCGCTCACGGCGGTGAAACAGAGCCCCGAGTATGCCTTTGACCGCGAGCGGGAAGCCTACGACAAAAAGCTCGACAACCGCCGCAAGGCCGACTGGTTCCGGGACGCTTCCCCCGACGAGTTTTCCGCCTAGGTGAAGCGGGTGAAAAACGGCACGGCGGACGAGGGTCCCGCGCCCTGGGACCTCCCGGCGCTTTCCGGGGGGAAGGATTCCCTTGACAGGAACGGACTCCTGGGCGGTATGATCCCGAGTACGCCCTTGGACATTGAAGGCGACGACCTTCCTTCAAGCAATGAGGTCGCAGGTCTCGGCGACTGGTTTCGGAGTCTTGGCGGAAGAGCCGCGGGGACAGGGCCACTCAACTATGTCCTGCGAAAGCTCTTTGACGCGGAAAAAGCAGGCTACGAGGGTTCCCGCAAAGAATATGAACATCAATACGAGACCGTTATGAGCGATCCCGAGCATCAGCCTTACTCATTCGCGAGGTCATTCGACTGGCCTTTCTGGGCTGATGAAGTCAGGAAAGCCTATCCCGGCCGCTGGACCGCGGAAGAGGCCCCGCCTTTCGATGTGGTGTGGCCGTACATCATGCAGCATACGGATCAGAAAAAAAAGCGTTAGCGCCTGACCGTACGATGCTGCAAAGACATACCCGGCCGGTCGGGTTCCCTTTCCCGGCCGGCCGGGACATCGAGATTATAAACAGGAGGGAATATTATGCTGAATTGGGTCACCAGTTTAATTTCAGATCAAAAGCCTATATCACAATTCAACTGGTTAATGGCTCATACTTTGATTATAATAATTTTTTCATGGATGCAAGAAATTGCATTTATAGGTATTTTTTCTTTTACTGTTTCAAAAATAAAAGTATTGGCTGATAATCCATCTGCGAGCAGAAATTTCTCATCAAAAAAAATAATTTACGGAATAAGTCTGTCACACTTATCATTTGCATGTCTGATATCATTATTTATAGCAATTTATTTAAATTGGAATGCTTATCCTACGATTAAGCAGTACTTTAGATCTCAATACATATATTATTTTGAGCATTTTTATATCGGTTCTTATCAGTTTGTGGTTATGATCTCAGTAATTCTTATTATTATATTGCATAATAATAAGTTAACTCTTGGATTTCAATTACCAAAACTTAAATCATTAATATTTATTTTTTTTATCGTAATAATTTCTTTTGCAATAATGGCCATTTTAAGCATTATTGGAAATAATATTAACGACAATACTAATATCAAATTTCTTGAAGATATTTTTTGGTACGCATATGGTGATGAAAAAATTGTTATCGCTGATATATTTATAGCAATTGTGTATGCTCCTATAATTGAAGAATTATTTTTTAGGTCAATAGCCTTTCAATATTTTAAAGAACGGCTCGGTCTGTTTCTGGGACTAATAGTAAGCTCGATATTTTTCACCATCGTTCATTTAGGCGGTGGGCTAATATATTTATTGATTGTTTTTATTGCCGGGATGGCTTCTGGGTTGATGTTTCATAAGACCAAATCGATCTATGTCCCGATAATTTTCCATTCCGTGTGGAATACATGGATTATACTGAATTTAATTGATGCGGCCGCCCGCCATTTTGGGGGCGCGCCATAGCCCTCCAGTTCAGCTGAGCCTCCATCGACGAGTTTTCCGCCTATGTGGAGCGGGAAAAATGGCGTGGCGGACAAGCCCCCCGCGCCCGGGATCAGATGGACGAGGCGGGTCTGGCGAGGCAACTTGCGGTACGGCCCCCCGATGTGGCGACGAGGATGGCCTCACAATCCTCGTCGCAGATTTTCCATGGCTTCGCATCCTTCCGCTCGAAGCCTGGAAGGCTGGGGAAGAAGGGCTCAACGTAGATCAGCCTCAATGCTCTACTTTTGAATGCAACTTGCCATAAAGCCGCCGATGAGACGCTCGAACGCCGCTAATGAGGCAGGACGGCGGCCGGGCTTGACGATCACGGCTTTCGCGGGCGTGAGCACGGCCTGGCGATTGCCCTTGTGCCGCTTTTTCGCCCCGCCTTCTGCTTTTGCCGGAGCCCGGCCCGGACGGTGCGAACGGCGGGCCCGAAGACGGCAGCTGTTGGAGTTCCGGGAGTTGAAGGAATGGTACCCGCAATTGGATACGTTTCGGAGCATTTTTTAAAAGCAGTTTGCTAAGCAGGAAGTAAACGATAAACGACAGGCGTGATTAAAGAAAATGGGCTACAGCTTATTAACGTGGCGGAGAGAATGGGATTCGAACCCATGGTAGAGGTTTAAGCCCCTACACTCGCTTAGCAGGCGAGCGCCTTCAGCCAACTCGGCCATCTCTCCGCATGTTTCGAAGCGCCCGGTCCGGGCGCTTCAAGGCCCGCCGGAACCGTTGCGGCGTTTTTGTATGCCCCATCTTCTCCCCTTTTGCAAGCGCTTTTCTTCCCGGGCTTATGCACCGGGCCCTATTTTTTCCCTTCCGCGCCGCCCTTCGTTTTGGTATTCTACAATTTGTTGTCAGCCCGCCTCCTGAGATGGGGGAAGGGGCCTCCTCATAAAAAAAACGCCCCCGGGACCCATGTCCGGCGGGGGCTGCGCAGGGGCTTAACGCATGGAGATTACGCTTGAAAACGGCTTTTTGACGGGAGAGTCACTTTCCAGCTTGGGCGGCGATCTTTTCCGCTTCATCGTCTCCATACAGAGGCCGCGCCTGAGGGACGAGAGCTGGCGAAACGCCATGTCCCGCGCGGGGGCCGAGCTTGCAACCCGCGCCGCTTCAGTGCGCCAGGCCTTCGCGGACCGCCACAAGGCATTGGCCGACGTGGCCCACGAGGCCGCCGAGAGCCTCGCCCAGTGCGCCCGGGAGCTTTCCGAAGGCGAGAGCGCCGCGCGCCTCGCACAGATCCGCCGGGGGCTCTCCCGCACCTACGAGGCGCTTCTCTTCCACATCCGGGCCCTGGAGCCCGAGCCCGCCTCGGCCCTCCGGCACTTGAAGCCCACCAACTACTACCGCAACGTGTTTCACGTCGCAACAGGGCTCCTGGCCGTGGTGCTTTACCAGTTCGTCCTCACCAAGACCCAGGCCCTGGCCATCCTCCTTGGCCTCTTTTCCTTGTTCACGAGCCTTGAAATCTCGCGGCGCTTTTCGGACCGCTGGAACGACTTCCTGGTGGACCGCGTCTTTTCCATGATCGTCCGGCCAAGGGAGCGCTTTCGCCCCAACGCAGCCACCTACTACCTGGCCGCCCTCTGCCTCATGACGGCCATCTGCCCCAAGACGGCCCTCGAGCTTGGCATTCTGGTGCTGGCCTTCGGCGACCCCGCCGCGTCCCTTGCCGGCAGGCGCTTTGGGCGCAAAAAAATATGGCGGGAAAAAAGCTTCGTCGGCACAGGGACCTTTTTCGGCGTTTCCCTCCTCACCTGCCTGGTGTTCCTGGCGCTTGCCGCTCCGGCCACATCCCTTTCCGTGATGATCGTAGCGTCCCTCACCACCGCCGCGGCCGGCGCCGCAACGGAGCTTGCGAGCCAGCGCATCAACGACAACTTCACCATCCCCGTGGTCTGCGCCGGAATAGCGTCCTTCTGGTTTTAAGGGCTTATCCACAAATAAGGGCTGCACCGAGATTTTTGAAAAGGCTTCTATCTTCCGCCGCGGCCGCCGCCTCTGCCTCCGCCGCCCGGCCCGGATCCGCCCCTGCCCTGTCCGCCTCCTCCCGGCCCGGCCCCGCTTGGCCCGGAACCGCCGGGTCCGGGGCCGCCCAGGCCGGGCCCGGAGCCCGTTCCCCGCGGAACCGTACCGAGCCTCGAAGGATCCACGCCCGATTTGATGTCCCGGGTGAACTGCCGGCCCAGTTCCTCGGGCGGCCTGCCGACGGCCTGGGCCTCGAAGGAGCCGGTCATGGCGCGCATCTGGGCTCCCGTGTAGCCGCCCTGGAGACCCGCCTCCACGGCGTCGGCGGCGATCCGGGAGGACACGCCCATCCGGGCGAGGTCCCGGGCCGACTCGTAGGCGGCCTCGCACAGGCCCGGATCGCGGGCCTGGTCCCGGGTTCTGAGGCGTTCGCCTATGCGCCGGACGTCCTCCTCGCGGATTCCCGCCGCCATGCCCGCCACGATGTCATCCGAAAGCCGCCGGACCTGCGCCCCGTCGCGCGAAAGCCGGGCCGCCTCGCTGCGGCCGAAGGCCAGCCGCGCCCTCACGGTTTCCATGGCCGCAATGATGAGACGCGACTCCACCTTCTTGGCCATGCCCTCGAGGGCCTTGGAGATCAGGGGCTCCGCGGGCAGTCCCGACGCTGCGCATTGCGCCACCATGTCCTGGACGCGGAGAATATCCGCCTCGCCGAAACGGTTTTCCTCCATGCGAAGCGTGAGCCGAATGGCCTCGCCCTCCGGCACCCCGGCCCGGATCATGCGGTTCATGCCTTCCCGGACAGCGGGGGAGACGGAAGGCCCGCCCGGGGCCTCCGCGCCCATCGCAACAGAGTTGAAGCCGGCGAGCACAATAAGCGTCATGGCCAGC
>JAKAGN010000114.1 GCA_021815525.1 Deltaproteobacteria bacterium | reverse complement strand
GATCTGTCTTCTTGAGGGAAAGGCCCGAGATGTCGATGGTCTCGATGGGGGGCAGGGTCTCCACGGTGGCGTCGAAGTCGTAGGCGCGGTCCTTCTCGAGGGCCGGGGGCGTCACCTTGGGGGGGCCCACCACCTGGAGCTTGGTCTCGAGGATGGCCTGGGGAAGATTCTCCTTTATGACGGCCTCGGTGACGTCGTCCCTAAGCTCTTGTCTGTAGAGGCGCTCCAGGACCGAGCGGGGGGCCTTGCCGGGCCGGAAGCCCTTCACCTTGGCGTTTTTCCTCAAGGTGTTGAAGGCCTCCTCCATCTTTTCGGCGACCGCCTCGGCGGGAACCGATATGTGGAGAATCTTCTTGACGCTGTTCACGTCTTCCACGGTGACTTGCATGGTTGAATCGTCCCTTTCTTGACAGGAATCGGGCGAACCGAAAACCGGGCCCGTTTATTTCTTCGGCCTTTTGGCCCCGCCAGGGGATGCGAGAGGGGAGACTCGAACTCCCACTCCTTTCGGAACTGGATCCTAAGTCCAGCGCGTCTGCCGTTCCGCCACTCTCGCGCGGCTTGACTTATGGGTGCCCGAAGCGTTACCACTTTGTGAAGCCCGCGCGGCAAGGCTATCTTGTTCCTCCGCGCCCGCGCGGACTTTAAAGGCTCAAACAAGATAAATTAACGGCACCTTGAAAGCCTGTCAAGGGCAATCGGCGTGCCTTGCCCCGCCAATTTTCTCCTGAGAGCCGGAAGCCGTAAAATGGAGACTCCAGCCCCCCTGCGCCCCCGCGCCCTCGCGGCGGGCTTTCTGGCTTCCGCGGCGCTGGCGGCGGCCACGCCCTGGCACAGCGGCGCCCGGGACGCCGTGCCCCTTGGGGGCGGGCACTTCCCCCTGGCGCCCTTCGCGCTTTTTTTCCTGCTTGTCGTGGCCGCGGGCCTTTGGCAAAGGCTCGCCCCCCGCCGGCCGCCGCTTTTTTCGGGCCGTGAGCTATTGGTCATCTTCGGGCTTTCGGCCATGACGTCGGGAATCGGCCACACCGGGCTCCTGCGCACCTTCTTCATCCTTTTGACCGCCCCCCGGCACATGGCCACGGCCGGCAACCACTGGGAGAGCGTCCTCTGGCCGCTTCTGCCCAAGGCCTGGTACCCCGCGGACGCCGCGGCCGTGGAGGAGTTCTACAACGGGCTCCCCGGCGGGCGCGACATGGGCCTTGCGGAGCTTCTCGCGCGCCTTCCCTGGTCGGCGTGGCTCATGCCGATGGCGGTGTTTTCCGTTTTCATCCTCATTTCCTACGCCCTCATGCTTTTTCTCGTCTCCGTCTTTTCAAGGCAGTGGGTGGAAAACGAGAGGCTAAACTTTCCGCTTCTCGCCCTTCCCCTTTCGGCCGCCGAGTCCCTGGACTCCGGGCGGCTTAAGGCCTTTGTTTCCGACCGCTTTCTGCTGGCGGGCTTTTTTCTCCCGGTTTTTCTGCACGGCATGAACGGCCTTCACTTTTACTTCCCCTCGGTGCCGGAGATTCCCACCCTCTTTCTCCCCGGCGGCTACTTCCCCAAGGAGGGGCTCCTTTCGGGCTTCGTGAAGTTGAGAGTCGCCATTTACCCGGCCTTCATCGGCTTCGCTTTCCTGGCCTCCCGGCAGGTGTCCCTCTCGTTCTGGTTCTTTTTTATCGCGGGCCTTCTTGTTTCGGGATTTTTAGCGGCCGGAGGCGGCGCGCCGAACATTTACTTCGGCCCCAACCTCGTGAACGCCTCCGACCTCTCCTCCGTGGGCGCCTTCCTGGTGTTCTTCCTCTTCCTCCTTTTTCTTTCCCGCGCGCATCTTGCGGAACTGGTGCGCTGCGCCTTCTTCTCCCGCCCCTGCGAGAGAAGCCGGGCCGAGATTTTCTCCGCACGGGCCTCGGTTTACGGGGTCGCGGCCTGCTATGCCGCCCTCGTCCTCTGGTGCCGCTTCTTCGGCATGGAGACGGTTTCCGCCGTCGCGGCATCCTTCCTTTTCTTCATGGCGCTCCTCGTGGCATCCCGCATAGTGTGCCAGGGCGCGGTGGCCTACTTCACCCTCACCGCGGCCCCCACCGACGGGCTTCTGGCCCTCTTCGGCTCCTCCTTCTTCACCCCGGCGGGCCTCCTGGTTTCCGCCGTGATCCAGAAGATGCTCTTCATGGACCTTCGGGAGTCCCTGATGCCCACCCTCTTCCACGCGGCCAAGATCAAGGCGGAGGCCCGGGCGGGGCGGCTCTTCTCCTTCGGCGTGGTGTTGGTGCTTTTGGCCGGGCTTTTCGTCTCCTTTGCCGCGGGTCTTTCCGTGTGCTACAAGTACGGGGCCCGGGACCTCGACACCGAGTGGGCGGTCTCCACCACCGCCGCGGTTTACGACAACGTGCGGGTGCTGGCGGAGTCGCCCGAGCCCCCGGACCGGCGGGGGATTTTCTTCATGGGCGCGGGCGCGGCCGCGATGCTGGCCCTGGTGCTGTGCTTCCACCGCTTCGTCTGGTGGCCCCTGCATCCCCTGGGCCTTCTCATGGCCTCCTCGAGCGCCATGCGGATACTTTGGTTTTCCTTCTTCGCCGGCTGGCTCGCAAACGCGCTTTGCCTGCGCTACGGAGGGGCCTCGCTCTTCTCGCGCCTGCGGCTTTTCTTCATGGGCATGATCGCGGGCGACTTCGTGATGGCCGCCGTCTTCGCCGCGGCGGGCCATGTTGCAGGCTCCTTTTACGCGGTTTTCCCCGTTTGACGGGTGGGTTCATGACGGAAGATCGTGAAATAGCCGAGTACCGGGACCTTCTCGCCGCCCCCTCGTCCTTCGAGGAGGGCTTCGGCGTAAAGACCGTGATCGGGGCGGTCTTCATAGGTTTTCTCATGATGCCGGCGAGCCTCTACCTGCAGCTCGTCATCGGGCAGGGCATAGGTCCGGCCGCGCGCTGGGTCACCATCATCCTCTTCGCGGAGGTGGCGAAAAGGTCTTACACGAAGCTTAAGCAGCAGGAGATATTCCTGCTCTACTACATGGCCGGAGCGGCGCTGGCCTCGCCCTTCTCGGGGCTTCTGTGGAACCAGTACCTGGTGGGAAGCGAGGCCGCCCGGATGCTGGGGGTGGCGGACCAGATCCCCGCGTGGGTGGCGCCCCGGGCCGGCTCGGCGGCCCTTGCGGGGCGGACCTTCCTCCACAGGGACTGGCTCATCCCCATCCTGATCCTTACGGGCGGGCAGATCATCCAGAGGGTGGACCACTTCGGCCTGGGATACGCCCTCTACAGGCTGACCTCGGACGTGGAGAAGCTCCCCTTTCCAATGGCGCCGGTGGGAGCCTTAGGGACGCTGGCCTTGACCGAGTCCGCGGACGAGCGCGGGGACTCCTGGAAGTGGCGGGTTTTTTCCGCGGGCGCGATGATGGGGCTTTCCTTCGGGGCCGTTTACGTGCTTTTGCCGGCCGTGAGCGGGCTTTTCCTCACCGAGCCCATACGCCTCATCCCCATTCCCTGGATCGAGTTTTCCCGGCACACCGAGCATTTTCTCCCGGCCGTGGCCGTTGGCTTGTCGCTGGATATGGGGCTTTTGTTCGTGGGCATGGTGCTTCCCTTCTGGGCCGTGATGGGGGGCCTGGTGGGGATTTTGGCCACCTTCATCGCCAACCCCATACTCTACAGGGCGGGGATGCTCACCCGCTGGCATCCGGGGATGCGCACCGTGGAGACGGTCTTCGCCAACAACTTCGACTTCTACATGAGCCTGGGCATGGGCCTTGGCGCGGCCGTGGCGGTGATCGGCATCGGGTCGGCCGCGTGGTCCATTTTTCGCAAAAACGGGCGGAAAAACGACTGGAAGGCCCTGTTTTCGCCTCCCCCGGGCCGGGGCGACATCTCCATCTGGATATCCCTTTCCATCTACCTGGCCTCCACCCTCGCGTACATAGGCCTGTGCCTGTGGCTGGTTCCCGGCTTCCCGTGGATTTTCTTCGTTCTTTACGGATTCATATATACCCCGCTCATCTCCTACGTGACGGCCCGCATGGAGGGCCTGGCCGGGCAGTTCGTGAGCCTTCCCATGATCCGGGAGGCGAGCTTCATAGCCGGCTCCAGGTTTTTCGGCTACCGGGGCATGGAGATATGGTACGCGCCCATCCCCATCCACAACTACGGCGAGGCCGCGGCCCAGTTCCGCAGCGTGGAGCTTACCGGCACCAGCTTCCGGGGCATCATCAAGAGCGAGTTCGTGGTGTTTCCGGTGGTGATGATGGCAAGCCTCGCCTTTTCCCAGTTCATCTGGAGGCTAGCGCCCATACCGTCGGCCGCCACGCCCTACGCCCAGGAGATGTGGCACCTCCAGGCCCTGAACAGCCTTCTGATGCAGACATCCACCCTCTCCGGCCACTCGCTTTTCTTCGAGGCCCTCTCGGGGGGCGTGATCGCCGCGGGGCTTTTGATCGGGCTTGGGGCTTACGGGCTCCTGAGCCTCTTCGGGCTTCCGGTCATGCTCATTTACGGCGTGATCCGTGGCCTGGGGCAGGCCACGCCGCACGGAATGGTCCTTGAGGTTGTCGGCGCGCTCCTGGGGCGCTTCCACTTCCGGAAGAAGTACGGCCCCAAGTGGCGGCACTACGCCCCGGTGCTCCTTGCGGGATTTTCCTGCGGCATGGGACTTTCCGGAATGCTGGCCATGGGGCTCACTCTCATTTTGAAATCCCTCCGCCACGGAGCGTTCTGACCATGAACCGAAACTCCGAGCCGCCGTCCGCTGGCGCTCCGCGCCCAGTCACCGGGCGCTCCTTTTTCTCCTGGGCCGTCCGGGGGCACATATGGCTCCAGGCGCTCCTTTTCGCGCTGATCGCGGTGGGGCTCGTGTTCCGCGTGGCGCCCCTGGAGATGCAGAAGCGCATCATAAACCAGGCCATAGCCATGAGCCGCAAGGACCTCCTCCTCCTTTACTGCGGGCTCTACATGGGGGCCGTGACGCTGGCGAGCCTCTTCAAGTTCGCGGGAAACGTGCTTTCCTCCTACCTGGGCCAGAGGATACTGACCCGGATGCGCCGCGCCCTTTACGCCCACATACTTTCGCTGCCCATGCCCTTTTTTCGCAAGAGCGGCGCCGGAACCGCGGTGACGGCGCTGTCGAGCGAGCTGAACACCGTGGGTTTTTTCCTGGGCCAGGCCGTGGCGGTGCCCCTTTCGAGCCTTCTGACGCTTCTTGCCTTCGCCGCCTACATGGTGCGGGAAAACGCCCTTCTCGCGCTTCTGAGCCTTGCCATCTACCCCGTGGAGGTGGCCCTGGTGCCCTGGCTCCAGAACCGCTACAACCGCCTGAACGTGACCAGGGTGGACACCACCCGCTCCATGGGAAACCTCGTCACCGAGGCCGTGGCCGGCATCCACGAGGTCAAGGGAAACGCGGCCGCGGCCCTGGAGCTTTCAAAGTTCCTGAAGTACGTCAAGCGGCTGGAGAGGCTTTTGAACCGCCTCTTCGTCATCAAGTACGGGGTGAAGCTTTTAAACAGCCTCTTTTCCGGCGTGGGGCCCTTCCTCCTCTTCCTGATCGGCGGCATGTTGGCCATAAGGGGGCAGTTCACCCTGGGGGCCCTGGTCGCGTTTCTTTCCGCCTACGAGAAGATCTACGACCCCTGGCGCGAGCTGATGGATTACTACCAGGACCTCCAGGACGCCCGCGTGCGCTACCGGCGCATCATGGAGTACTTCGACGACGAACCCGAGCCCGAGGCCCTTCCGGGGCCGGACAAGGCCCCTCCCCTTTCGGGCGGCCTTTCCGTAGAAAACCTCCACTACACGGCGGAAGGCGGCGCGGTGCTCCTGTCGGACGTGTCCTTCTCCCTCAAGGCCGGCGAGACCCTGGCCCTTGTGGGCTACTCGGGCTCGGGCAAGAGCACGCTCGGGATGGTGCTCGGCCGGCTCTACGCCCCTGACGGCGGAGCGGTGCGTCTGGACGGCAGGGAGCTTTCCGGGATTCCCCGGGCGGAGCTTGCCGGAAGCCTCGCCTACGTGGCCCAGCACCCGGCCCTCTACGACGGCAGCATACGCGACAACATGCTCTACGGGGTCCTGGCCCTTTCGCTGCTGGATCCTTCGATCTCCCTTCCCGAAACCGGCGAGCTTCTGGAAACGGCCGCCGCGGTGGGGCTTTCCAATGACCTTTTCCGCTTCGGACTGAACGCCGTGATACCGGAGGAGCGGGCGCGGCTTATGGCTCCGACCCTGATCAGCCTGAGGCGGGAGCTGCACAGAAGGCTTTCGGAAAGCCTGATGGCGGCCGTGGAGGGCTACCACCCGGGGCGCTTTCTCATGCACGTGGACCTCTACCGCAACATCGTGTTCGGCGATCCCCGCGACCCGGCCTTTTTTCCCGACTCCATAGTCAGGAACAAGCGCTTCCGCTACTTCCTGGATGTCGAAAACCTTACCGAGCCGCTTCTCGAGCTGGGCCTGGAGGCGGCCTTCCTGGCCCATTCCAGGGCGGAGCACCCGCCGGGCAACGGCGCCGACCATCCGGCGGCCCTCGCGGACGTCCTCATGCGGACGCCCCACGGCCGCGGCCGGGAGACGCTCCTCTCCCTCGCCCTGGGGATCGTGCCGGCCGATCCGCACTCCCCGCGCGTCTCACCGGCCCTGAAAGCCAAGATCGTCCTGGCCCGGCAGGATTTTTTGAGGGATTTCAACAGGCTGGACGTGAAAACCTGCGCCTGCCGCATGGGTGAAAACTGCGGCCACGCCATGGAGCAGCCCCCGGATATTCCCTTCACCGCCTACTGCCCCCGCTCCTATCTGTTTTCCCACAGCCTCCTCGACAACCTCGTGTTCGGCACCCCCCTTTCGGGCATGGACCAGGCCCAGGCCGAGATCGTGGAGACCGCCGAGAGCCTTCTTTCGGAGGAGGGGCTCATGGATGCCGTGAGGGACCTTGGCCTCGACTTCGCGGTGGGCACCCGGGGGGACCGGCTCTCGGGGGGCCAGCGCCAGAAGGTGGCGCTCGTGCGGGCGCTCCTCAAGAAGCCCGCCATACTCATCCTGGACGAGGCCACGGCGAGCCTCGACAACGCCTCCCAGGCGGCCGTGCAGAAGCACATAGCGGAGAAGCTGGCGGGAAGGACCACGGTGATCGCCGTCATCCACCGCCTGGACCTGGCGCCGGGCTACGACAGGATAGCCGTGATGAAGGACGGGAAAATCGTCGAGATGGGAACCTACGGCGAGCTCATGGCGCGGAAGGGCGTTTTTTACACACTGGCGCGATAGCGGCTCGTCGTTTTGAGACGGGGTGCGAACCCGGTCTTTTCGATGAAATGAGGTGGCCAAATGAAAAGGTTTCCACGGGTTACGATGCTTCTTTTCGCCGCGGCGATGCTCGCGGCTGGCCATCCGGCGGCCTCGGAGCCCCCTTCCGGCGCCGGTAAAAGGGCCCCCCGCACGCTTTCCGGCTTCACGCTGGGGGCCGACATCAAGACCGTCCGGGCGAGGCTCCGCATGGAGACCCTCATGCCGGTGCGTTACGCGGAAACCATGAAGGAGGTGGAGGCCGTGACCCTTCCGGGCGTCAAGACGGCCCTCGTCACCTTCTCCACCTGCCGCTACCCGGACCGCATCCTGCGGATCAAGGTCAAGTACGCGGACACCGGCCTGGAGTTCCACGAAAAGCTCCTGGCCGCCCTCACGCGGCGCTTCGGAAAGCCCGGGCAGTGGCTGGGGGACCCCTTCGGCATAGTGAAGTCCTGGAAGTGGAACTTCACGGATGAAAAGGGCCACCGCATAAGCCTCATCGTGTCCCACAACGCCGAAAGCGAGGACGAGCGCGTGGGAAACACCGCAAAGCTCACCGACGTCACCGCCATGATGGAGGAAGAAGCCTGTCACGACGCCCGGGACCGGGCGCGAAAACTCCCCCCGCCCCCGCCCTCCCCTCCCGTCGAGAGCCTCCTGCCCTATTGACGCCACGCTGCG
>JAKAGN010000113.1 GCA_021815525.1 Deltaproteobacteria bacterium | reverse complement strand
GCCGCCCGAAGGCTACGCGCCGGACTATCTCCTGGTGCTGGCCCTGTGCAGCCGCTCCCGCGCCAGGGCCGCCCTCTCCCGCACGGCCGGAGCGCCCGGCGGGGAGTACAGCCCCTACTGCGAGCGCTTGAACGCCCTTTGGACCCGCGCCGAGGACGCCCTTTCCCGCGCGGCCGCCCGGCCGGAGGCCGACCTGGCGGGCCTTTCGGAGCGGCTTGCGGCCCTTGGCGGGAACTTCCGCCGCGTGAGGGAGCGGGTCAACGACAAAACCCTTTTCGGCGTTTCGGGCGACGAGACCGACCGGGAGCTTCGGGACCTTGTCCACGGCTTCGTGATGGGCTTCACGGCCGTGAGCCTCGCCCTGGAGGAGCTTTCCAGGCCGCCCTTCACGGGCCTCGACCTGGCCGGCCTCACCCTCCGCTTCAAGGAGCTGGAGTCGGAGTTCCGGGACCAGGCCGGCTGCCTCGCGGCGGTCTCGGACCTCCTGCCGGTCCTTGTGGAGCGCGAGTACGGGCGCACCGCCTGGTGGCTCGCGGAGCCCCGGGAGCCGGCGCCCTTCCCGGCCGAGGTGGCCCTCTCGCCCTTCGCCCCCTACGCCGACGAGCTGCGCCAGGAGGGGGCCGAGGCGCCCCGGGACTGCCCCCAGGCGGCCCGGGTGGTGGCCCTTGCCCTGGGAGAGCTTTCGGCCTCCGCGGCCGCCGAGGCCCGCGAGCACGTGGTGGTCTGCCACGGCTGCCGCAGGCTCTTCCTGGACGTGATGGGCATCTCCGGCGAAACCCCGCACGATCCCCCCCCCGACGTGTGGGCCGAGGCCTGCCGGGAAGGGGCCAGACCGCCCGGCGGCCGCGAGGCCGGCGCCGCAAGCCCTAAGCCGCCCCGCGCCCTGCGCTTTTCCTCCGCCCGCTGGCCCTTCGCCGCCATGCTCCTCCTGGTCTCTGCCCTCGTGGTCCTCTCGCTCCTCATGGGCAGGCCGCTCCTGCCCCTCGGGCGCACGGCAAAGCCGGCCCCGGCCTCGGCCCCCGCCGACGCCCCGGCCGTGACCCTGCCGCCGGAAACCGTGTTCGAGCAGGGGCCCCGCAAGGTGGCCTTGAAGATAACCGGGCGCGTCAAGAAGGGAGCCGCGATGGGCGGCCTCATCACCGGCTACACCGAGTTCGACCTCGCGCCCGGCGGGGCCTTGCCCTCCGGCGACGGCTTCCGCATCTCGGTCGTGGTCAACAAGCCCTCGCACCTTTACGTCATATTCCGCGGAAGCGCCGGCGACGTCCGCCCCCTCATGCGGGGCGCCTTCCAGCCCGACCGCGCCGTGACCCTGCCGGGCAGGAAGGGCTGGTTCTTCATGGACTCGAACACCGGCACGGAAACCGTGTGGATACTCGCCTCCGCCCGGGAGATTGCCGGCTTCGACAAAAAGCTCTCCGGGCTTTCCGGCGACGTGAACCTGGGCACGGTTTTCCCCGAGGCCCAGGCATTCTCCTTCTCCTTCCGCCACGAGCCGTGAGGGCGGAAGCCATCTCAAAAATGCCGGCAGGGATTTGCGGGGGAGGGGGGAGAACCTTTTCTATGAAAAGGTCCTCCCCCCTCTCCTCCACCCCAGCCGATCTTCGATCGGCCGGGGACCCCGGCCCGCACCCCCTCTCTCCCTTTCCAAAACACTTTCAATTTTGGAAAGACGGTTTGTAACCCTTGTCACCGCAGGTGCGGCATTATAGCTTTTTTCATAAATCCGCGCCGATTGCCCAAGCACCGGGCAGCCCCGGCGACGAGTTGCCGGGGCTGCCCACAGCCTGAAACCGGTCAAACGGGGAATTATGACAACCGCTATAATGGCAGTCTTGATTTGGAAATGGAATTGAACGCCGACAAGCTGGAAAGGTTCGAGAGCCTGGCCATGTACCGGGATCGCTCGATGGCGGATTTTTTTCGTCTCGGCCTTTTCCGGAAGGACGCGCGCGCGCTGGGCGCGCCCCTTGCGGCCGCCTGGGAGGAGACGGCCCGTTTCGCGCTCCGCGGCCTCATGCTTCCCTTCTTTTTCGCGGCGGACGTTTCCTGCCTTCTTTCCGGCCTCCCGCTTCCTCCGCCCGATGGCGAGGATATTCATTACGCCGGCTTCCTCCGCCTGGTGCAGGGGCTGGTGGCCCGCTGGGCGGAGAAGGGCGAGTTTACCGGGCGCGGCGGCCGTCTCCTGGACCGGCGGCCCGTGCTGGGCCCTCTTTTGAGGGAGCTTCTCTGCTGCCTCGATACCAGGGGCCTTGCGGCAGTTTCCGTGCCGGGCAAGGAGTGGGACGCGGAAGCTTTCCGGCTTCCGGATCCTTTTCCAGGCGAGCCGGAGGAGGGCTCCCCGGAAACGGCCGGGGACGACTTCGCCCTGTTCCGGGGCCACCGGCTGCGGGAGGTTCTGGACCGGGCCCCCGAGCTTCTGGATCGATCCTTGTGCGGCCCGCGCCTCAAAAGGCAGCAGGAGGCGCGCGGGGCTGGGGGGCCGCGACCCGCGGCGTACGGACAGGACGCACTCCTTGAAAAATCGGCGGAAATGGCGGTCTGCGACTTGAAGCTGGTGCGGGAATACAGGAACGGCGCAACCCAGCCCTCGCCAGCGGCCCTCGCTTCCATGGCGGGCGCTGCGCGCCGGGCCCTCGTGGGGGGGGAAGCGCTCCGCCGCATGGAGCCCCGGGTCCTCTCCCACGGCCCGCCCCCCGGGCACCCCAACGCCCTTCTCCTGCCCAAGCCCGTTCTCATGAACCTCATGGCTGAGAGCAAGGTGCCCGCCTACAAGGACCTTGAGAGCGACCGCGAGCCGTTTCCCGCCGTGGCGCTCTTCGCGCTTCACCTAAGCTCCGCGCGGAGGTCCGGCGGGGCCGGGGAATCGGCCGCCGGCGTCCGGCGCCTCAAGCTGGCGGCGCTTCTCGCGGCCCACGACATCCTGTGCCACGCCCTTTACATGAATATTGGCCTCATCGAAGCCGCCTTCCTGTTCCAGCGGGGGGAGGGGGCCTCCCCGGAGAACGGGTCGCTGGCGCGGCGGCAGGGCCCGGTCCTGGTGAGGGCCGGGCGCATCGCGGAAGCCAGGCGCCTCCGGGACCGGCGGCTTCCCCTCTTCCTGTCGCTCCACGAGACCTTCCCGGCGCTTTTCCTTCACGCCCCGCCCTGGCTGCACGGGGACGGCGGGGCCGCGCCCGATGCCGCTGGCTCGGCGGGGGCGCTCCTGGACGCCTCGGCGCGCTTCCTTTCCGGGCGGCGCGGGTGGAGGCGCAAGGCGCTCTTCCTGATGGGAGGAGGCGATTTTCCCGACCTTTTCAGGGAGGCCGGCGCGCGCGGCGGAGGAAGAAGGCTCGCCGAAAGCGGCGCGGATATTTACGCCGTCCGCCTCCCGAAGCCTGGGGAGGCCTTCGGGCTCGCTTACGGAAGGGCCGCCGGAACTGGCTTTTCCACCTGCGACCACCCTTTTTCCCGCTTCCGGCTCTGGGCAGTGGAGCGGCTCCTTTCGGCGGGAAGGTGAAGTGGACGCAAAAGAGAAAAACGCGGGATCGAAACCGGGCCGGGCCTCGCTCCGCCTGCCGGAGGGCAGCCCCTGCTTCCGTTTTCCCGGCCCGGTGGAGCTATTGGCCTGGCTGAACGATCTTCCGATCGGCCTGGACGAGGCGCGTGTTCTGGGTGAAGCCGCGGCGTGGCGGCGGCCCGCCGATGACTCCTGCTGGCTTGCGGCGGCTGCTCTTCCTCCCGGCGGCGGGATCGTCGAAGAACGCCGCCGGAAGACCACAAGCCCGGCCCCTGAGGACCTTTACGCCTGGGGGCCCGTGGGCGCGCTCGCAAGGGCCGTGCGCCCGCGCAGGGTGCGCGGCCCCGCCGCTTTCGCAGAGGCTAGGCGCGCGCTTTTTTCCGACGTGATGGATGCGGCCTTCGACGGCCTCGTACGGGTGTTGCCCGACATGGCATCAGCCGGGGACGCGGCCCGGGAGGAGGGCGAGCTGCGGCGCGCCGCGACCCTGGTGACCGATGCGGCCTTGAGGCTCAAGGATCGCCTGTTTGTGCGGTACCTCCTGTGGGTCCCGCGGGAATCCGTGCGCGGCGATCTGGAATATCTCAATTCGCTGGGCTTCCGGGAGGTCCGTGGCCGCCCCTTGTCGGCCGGAGACGGCCGGCCGGGCTGGCTCCTTTCTCTTTTCGGGCGGGACGGCCGGGCGCCGCTTCCCCCGCGGGGCGGCCGCCTTTATTACTTTCTGGGCGGCGACGGCCGGCGGGACGTTTACCTGGAGTTCGGCTGGGCCCACGTTCGGGGCTGGTGGCGCTGGCTGGCCCCGGAGGATGAGGGACTCCTGCTGCTGCCCGGCGAGGAGCCCCGGGAGGAGCTATTCATGACAGGCTCCCCGCGGCATTTCCAGGTCCTTTCCGCCTTCGGCCCCATAAGCTTCGGAAGGCCCGCCGGCCGCGACCCGGTCCGCCTCGTAGCGCGCGATCCCGGGCCGGCTTCCGTTCCGGTGACCCTTACCCTCGAGAGGGGAAAATCCGGAGTCGAGGACGAAGCGCTGCGCCTGGAAAAACATGTCCGGCACACGCGGCTTCGGCTCAACCATCTGGAGCACCGGCTGGAGCTTCTCCGGCCCCTTCAGGCGCGGGAGGATGACGGCGCCTCGTCGCTGTGGCTTTCGATCCACGACGAGGGGGGCCGCGCCTTCGAGGAGTTGGTGCGGGACTCCTCCCCGGGGTTTCTCCGCGGCGTCGGGCACTTTTTTCTTGAAACGCCCCTTTTGTCCGGCGAAATCCGCCGCGAGCACGTTCTTGTGCCGGGCCGCTTCATCGCGGGCGGACCCGCACCCGGCCCGTCGCCGCGGCCGGGCGCAGACCTCGGCAGGGCGGCCCGCTTCGGCGGCGGCCGCACATACTCGGTCGAGCCCCGGTGGCTCGCGGCCGGGATCCGGCTTTTCGCGCCGGATCCCTGGTGTCTTCATCCACGGATTCTTTTCGACGCCAAAAACGCTGAAAACGCGCTCCTGCGCCTCGGGCCGCTCCTTTCAAGGCCGGAGGAGGCCGATGACCGCGCGGAATGGGCGGCCCGGGACTGGGCCCGCTTCGCCGCCGAGCATCTCTTCCTGCTTCGAATCGTTGAGTATGAGCCTAGGGGCGATGCTAAGAGGCGCGACGACCGGGTGCTCGAGATCGTCCGTATTCCCGTGGCCGGAATAAGGAGCCTTGCAAGCGGCCTGAGGTTTTACGCGGAGCTTAGGGCGGGGCGGAGCAGGGGGGGCAAGCAGCCATGAGGGGGGATGAAGGGCTGGAAGCAGGCGCCGCCTGGCGAAAGCGGGATTTTTTCGCGCTGTCGGCGGCCGCCGTGTACTTGGCCCTTGCGGCCTGGCTTACGCTGATCCCCGTCCATCTCCTTTTTGGGGGGGCCTCCTGGTGGCCCCTCGTCTTTATGGCCTGGAACGAGGCCGGCCTTTTCGTCCTCCTCTTTCCCTTCCTCCGGGGGCGGCCGGTCCGGCGGCTTTCCTACGTTTTTTGGGCCTTGCTCCTCTTGCACGGCGCGCTGGCCTGGGCCGTCTTCCTGCGTTTTGCGGGTTTCTCCCTTGCCCGGTCTCCGGCTCCCCGGCTTGCGTCCCAGCTTTCCTCCCTCTACGGTAACATACTGATTCATATCGTTTTATTTGTGACGCTTTACCGTTTCACCGGGGCGCTGTGCGTGGCTGGACAAATTTGGACGCGCCGCCCCCTTTTCGGCTGGGCGCTCGCCCGGCTTTTCTCCTTGATTACGAAGCGCCCGGGCCCGTCCGCTGGCGGCGAGGCGGCCTGGGGCCTGGCCGGGGGAGGCGGAATGGAGAAAATTCCCCGGCCCTTGTTCGACGCGAAAACATCCGAATGGCTCCTGCGGATTTTTTGGGTGAAGCGGCATTCGCGGTTCCAGGAGCTTGCCCTAGGCTTTGTCATCCACCGTTCCCGCGAGGCGCTGCTTTGTCTCTACACCGGCCGCCCGGACCCGCCCGAGCCGCCCGAGCCCGAGTCTGGCGCGGCCGCGCGCTTTTTCGAGGTTTTTGTGGACGCCGTCGTCCTTCATTTGTGCGGCGAATGGGAAAGGGCCCTGGCCGGGGAGGAGCGCAGGAATCACCGGGGCGGGCGCAGGGGGATTTTCGCCCGGCCCTTGGACGCCGCGGCCTTGAATGACCTCATCGTCTCGGCTTACGTGGATTCCTGGGCCTTGGCCCTGGCCGGGGCCGGCTTCGGGGGCTTCTCCGAGATGGGCGGCGATGTCAGGGTTCTTTCGGAAAGCGAGTTCGAGGTCCGCTTGGAGGCAAGGGGCCAGGGGATATTCGGGGCCGTGGACCGGCAGCACCGGAAGATCCGCTCCCTTTCTCCGGGCTCCCCGGAATTTTTCCGGATCTACGGCGGGTACGCGACGAAGTTCATCGAAAAGCTCCAAGACCGGCAAAAGGACGGCGCCTCCTATCTGCCGCTCCAGGCAACCTATGTGGCCTCGCTTTTCCTGTGGCGCGCGGCGGCCTGGGGCGACGAGGCCCTGCTCCTTAGGGTGGCCAAGGAGTGGGAGGCCCTTGCGCCGCTTCCCGGCGACGCCCTCTGGCTTTGCCGGCGGGCCTGCGAACGGCTGGCGGCCGGTGCCGGGAACGCGGCGGCGGACCCGGCTGGCGCGGCGGCCCTCCACGCGGCCCGCTACCGGGAGCTTGCCGTGCTTTATGGCAAGCGGGCCCTGGCGCTTTCGGCGCCGGAAAGCTACAAGCCCTGGTTCATTCCGGGATTCGTTGCGTGGAGGAAGGAGGCGGAAAAATCGTGAAACATTCCGAAAAAGCAGGAAAATCAAGAACTCCCTGGGCGGACCCGGCCTTCCTGTGGCCGCGTCTCGATGGCAACCCCGCGCCTGATCCCGAAAAGCTGCGCCGCCTCGCCGCTTCGGCCCGGGAGGGGGTTCCCCGGCCGCTAGCCGCGCCATTTCATATCTTCTGCGCCGCGCTTGCGGCGGTCCTGATGGTTTTCTACTTCCTGTTCGTTTACGGGGACCTCGTTTCAGCCCCTTCTCCGGCCGCGCTCCGGGGCTTCTTCATGATTTTTTGATCCGGGAAAGAACCCGCCCGGCCGCGGAGACGGTCTTTTCCACGTCCTCCTCGGTGTGGGCGGCGGACACGAACCAGGCCTCGAACTGGGAGGGCGGAAGATAAACGCCTTCTTCAGCCATTTCGCGGAAAAATCGGCCGAAAAGGGCGGTGTCGCTTTTTTTGGCGTCCTCGTAGTTTTTCACGGGCCCCTCGGTGAAAAAAAACGTCAGCACCGATCCCGCGCGGTTCACGCAGGCCCTGGTCCCGGTTTTCCCTATGGCTTCCTTAAGCCCTTTTTCCAGCCTTGCGCTGGTTTTTTCGATTTTTTGATAGATGGCGCCATCGTCCTTCATCAGCTCGCCTATGACCGCGATTCCGGCCGCCAGGGCCACGGGGTTTCCCGAAAGCGTCCCGGCCTGGTACACCGGGCCCTCGGGCGCGATCTTTTCCATGAGGTCCCTTCTTCCGCCGTAGGCCCCCACGGGAAGCCCGCCGCCGATGATCTTTCCCAGGCAGGTCAGATCCGGCCTTACGCCGTAAAGCCCCTGGGCCCCGGAAAGCCCGGCCCGGAAGCCCGAGATCACCTCGTCGAAGATGAGAAGCGCGCCGCAGCCGTCGCAAAGCTCCCTAAGAAGCGCCAGGAACCCCGGCTCGGGGGCCACCACCCCCATGTTTCCGGCTATGGGCTCCACCAGGATAGCGGCGATCTTCCCGCCCATCTCTTGCATGGTGCTTTTTGCGGCGCTAAAATCGTTGTACGGGATGGAGAGGGTGAGCCGGGCCACGTCCGCGGGCACGCCGGGGGTCCCGGGAATCCCCAGAGTGCCGACGCCGGAGCCGGCGTCCACGAGGAGGCCGTCCGAGTGGCCGTGGTAGCAGCCGTCGAACTTCAC
>JAKAGN010000112.1 GCA_021815525.1 Deltaproteobacteria bacterium | reverse complement strand
TTGCGGCCCAAGCGAATTAGTTGTTTTGGCTCGTTAAATGCAGCAATTACCGTATGATAAGATCGTTCAGAAGTTGAACGTTCAACTTTTGAACGCATGTATTCCAACAAGCTGAAAGCCTGGTGAGCATCATGCGCGTTTTCGTCGCGGACGACGAACCTGTCCAACGACAGATGCTGGTGGAGGCCCTGGAGGCCCAGGGCTACGAGGCCCGGGGCTTTCCCGACGGCGCGTCGGCCTTCGCCGCCCTTTCGGCCGAGGGCTGCGACTGCCTCTTGACCGACCACCGGATGCCCGGCATGACGGGCCTGGAGCTTGCCCAAAAAGCCCGGGAGGTGGACCCGGAGCTTCACGTCATCCTCATCACGGCGTACTCGTCGGTCCAGGACGCTGTGGCGGCCATGAAGGCCGGGGCCTTCGACTACTTGACCAAGCCCGTGGACCTCGATCACCTCTTCGTGCTCCTGGAAAAATCCGAGCGCATGAGAAGGCTCGTCCGGGAGAACCGGGACCTCAAGAGCCGCCTCTCGGCCGCCGGGAGCCTGCCGGAGATGGTGGGCGAGTCCGCCCCCATGCGGGATGTCTACGACAAGATCAGGCGGGTCGCGCCCACGCTGGCCACGGTGCTGATACTGGGGGAGTCGGGAACCGGGAAGGAACTGGCGGCCCGGGCCATCCACGCCGCCAGCACACGGGCGGAGGGGCCCTTCGTGGCCGTGAACTGCGCCGCCCTTCCCGAGACCCTCCTGGAAAGCGAGCTTTTTGGCCACGAGAAGGGCGCCTTCACAGGCGCCGTGGCCCGACGCCAGGGCAAGGTGGAGGCGGCCTCGGGCGGCACCCTCTTCCTGGACGAGGTGGGCGACATACCCCCGGCCATCCAGGTCAAGCTCCTGAGATTCCTCCAGGAACGCACCTTCGAGCGACTGGGCGGCAACACGCCCCAGAAGGCCGACGTGCGGCTCCTGGCCGCCACCAACCGGGACCTCACCCAGGCCATGAGCGAGGGCGGCTTCCGCGAGGACCTCTACTACCGCCTGGCCGTGGTCACCGTCTTCCTGCCGCCCCTCCGCGACCGCGTGGCCGACATCCCGGCGCTCTTGCGGCACTTCGTGGCCAAGTTCGGCAAGATGCACGGCAAGGAAATCTCCGACACGACCCGGGACTTCTACGACGTTCTCATCCGCCACTCGTTTCCGGGAAACGTGCGGGAGCTTTCCAACATCGTGGAAAACGCCGTGGTACTGTGCCGCGGAAACACCCTCACCTCCGAGGATCTCCCGGCCTACCTCATGAACCGCGACGCCCCGGCCTGCCCCGAGATCCCCGGCGGCGACGGCCTGGATGCCGTCCTGGCCGAAACCGAAAAACGCCTCATCGTCTCCGCCCTCGAAAAAGCCAACCACATCCAGACCCAGGCCGCCCGAAACCTCGGCATAAGCGAGCGCGTCCTGCGGTACCGCATGAAACGCCTGGGACTCACCAAGCCGGACTAACAGACGGAAAAGCAAAGGCGCCTCCGGCGGCCGGGGGCGCAAACCGCCCCCGGACCCCCGATATGCGCGGGGCGCGTTTGCGAAGCAAACGCGCCGCAAGTTCTTGGAGGGCTTCGCATTCAAGCGCCCGGCGACACATAGGCGGAAGAGGGGCTCAAGTGTTGGCCTCATGGCGGATGACAGCATTAAAATATATATATTAAAGATAGTTATCTGTATAGCGTTCAAAAAATGAACGCTTCGGCCCTTTTGGTCTCCTGCGGTCGCGGAAGCGTTCAATTTTTGAACGTTCAAATTTTGAACGCTTCCAACATCCATAAATTACATCTTTTTACCTCACCATAGAGCATCAGGCCCTTACCAGCTTTGCACGCAGGCCGTTTGGCCCAAGCTTTCAGGAGTCGGGCGGAAAGATGCGAAGCCCTCAAAAAAACTGCTCCGCATGTGCGCAGCACATGCGGAGCCATTATCGGGGGTCCGGGGGGGCGTAGCCTCCCCGGCCGCCGGAGGCGCTTTTATCTTTTAGGAAAGGGAGGGGGGCCCGGTCGTCAATCGTCGTCCCGGTCGCCCTTGTCGTGGCCTTTTCCGTGGCCTTTTCCGTGGTCATCGTCGTCGTCGCCGCCGTGCTTCTTGGCCTGGCCGGGCGGGACGTGGTCGCCGCGTTTCTTGAGCTGGCCCGGCGGGTACTTGGCCTTGTGGCTTCCGTGCTCGGTGTAGGGCTTGTCGGAGTCCATGTCTATCTCGACGGAGCGGGTCCCCAAGCGGACCGAGATGTCGCCGGGCAGATTCGCCGAGACGCGCCAGGAGCCGCCCGAGAGGTAGAAGTAGACCCTCCGGTCGTCGTCGTAATAGACCTCGGAGTCGGGGTAGTAGCGGTAGCGGTGCTGGGCGCGGCGCCCGTAGGCCGGCGCGTGGGGCGGCGGGCCAGGGGGGGCTTTGCGCTCCACCTGGGGCTCGTCCCTCCTGGGCGGCGGCGTTCCTGCCTTGATCTCGACGCTGCGAATGGGCTCGCAGCCGAAAATAAAGGCGCACGCGAGGAACAGGGCGAAGTGTAAGGCTTTTTTTATGTTCATGCTCCCTCCTTGTCTGGGTTGCCGAAGGCGGCCGTTCATACTGATTCTTCCGCGCCGGGTCTCGGCTGAAACATCTTATGGATGTTGAGGAACTTTTCCTCGCAGCTTAGAAAGGCGTCCACCATCATGGGATCGAAGTGCTTGCCGCCCTGCTCGAGGATGAAGGTGCGCGCGGTTTCGTGGGAGTACGGCTCCTTGTGGGGCCGCCGGCTCACGAGCGCGTCGTAGACGTCGCACAGGGCCACGATGCGTCCCGCAAGCGGGATCGCGTTTCCGGCAAGGCCCGCGGGGTAGCCGCTGCCGTCCCATTTTTCGTGGTGGGTGAGGGCGATGTCGGCGGCCATCTTGAGGTAGTCCGCGTTGGGATCCCAGGCCGCGGCGTCGGCGAGGGCGTCGAAGCCCGCGCGCGCGTGGCGGGTCACGAGGGAAAACTCCGCGTCCGAAAGCCTTCCGGGCTTAAGGAGTATGCTTTCGGGCACGTGGACCTTCCCCACGTCGTGGAGGACGCTCGTGAGGTAGATGTTTTCGGTGAAGAGCTGGTCGATCTCGGGCGGGGGGGAGGGGAGGGCGGCCAGCGCCCCGGTCAGGGTAAGGGCGTAGAAGCGGATGCGTTCCAGGTGGTTGCCGGTGTCGGGGTCCCTGGACTCCACCAGCTTGGCCATGGAGAAGATGACGCCCTCCCGGGCCTGGATGGAAAGTATCCGCGCGCCCGCGGCCAGCCTCACGAAAAGCTCGTCGTCGGAGAAGGGCTTGGCGAGGAACTCGTCGGCCCCGGCCTTGCGGCCGGCCAGTATGTCCTCGGGGTCGTTCCGCACGGTCACCAGGACGAGGTAGGTGTAGCGGCTCCCCTCGGCCTCGCGGATGGCCCGGCACAGGGCGAGGCCGTCCATCCCGGGCATCATCCAGTCGGTCACCACCATGCGGATGCGGGTTTTTTTCCAGATTTCCCAGGCCTTGCGCCCGTCCTCGGCCAGGACCACCTGGTGGCCCATCCTTGTCAAGGCCTTTTCCAGACGGGTGCGGCTTATGGGCTCGTCGTCGGCTATGAGCACCTTGAGGGCCGCGGCCGGGGCGCTCTTCCTGGCGGGCGCGGCCTTGGAGCGGCGCCTTAAAAGCTCCTTCTCGAAGCGTTCCACGATCCCGGCGTCCGGCAGGCTTCCCAGCTCCTCGAGGAAAATCTGGCGGAGCCGCGCCTGGCTGGGCTCCTTCTCGGCGGCCGCAAACTGCAAAAGCTCCTGCTTCATGCTCGCCAGGGGATCGTTTCCGAAGGCGTCCGTCATCGCAAGCCTCACGAACCGAAAATGGAGTTTTCCGCGCGGGCCCTTAGCCGGTCAAGCTCGGTTTCGAGGGCCCCGCACAGCAGGGCAAGGCGCGCCGGCTCGTCTCCGCCGCCGGCCGCCTTTTCAAGCGCACCGGCCGCGCGGGCCAGGGGCATGGCCGCGAGCGTCGCGGCCCCGCCGCGTATGTAGTGGGCCTCGCGCGCCACGGTTTCCCGGTCGCCAGCGGCAATGGCCCGCCTGATGACGAGCGTCTTGGCGGCGGACGTTTCCAGAAGGCCCGATACAAGCTTGAGGACGAGGCCGCGGTCCCCGCCGAAGGCGCCAAGGGCGCGCGCAACGTTCACGGTCTCCTCCTCCGCGGCCTTTTCGGGAAGGGGCGCGGCGCGCTTTTTCGTCCACTCGTCAAGCCGGGCCAGCAAGAGCCCGAAATCCAGGGGCTTGGCCGCGCACTCGTCCATGCCGGCCTCCCGGGCCTTGTCCCCGAACTCGGTTTCCGGGTGGGCCGTGATGCATATGACGGGGGTGCGGCCCTGGGCCGCGGCGGACTCGCGCCGGCGGATGGCGCGGGTGGCATCGAGGCCCCCCATGACCGGCATTTCCGCGTCCATGAGGACGCAGGCGTAGGCGCGCCCCCGGAGGGCCTCCACCGCCTCGAGGCCGTTTTCCGCGGTATCCACGGCGTAACCCGCGGATTCCAGTATCTCCCGGGTAAGGGCGCGGCTTGTCTCGTTGTCGTCGGCAAGGAGGATGCGTTTCTTATCCATTGCGTCCCGGGCGGCCCCTTTCATTCCGCTGATCCCCCCATCGGCTGATCGCCGCCCCGCGCTTTAAATGCCGTCTTGGGCCGGAAAGTAGCAAGAATCCTGCCACAGACGCCTTTATTCACTATATCAGCCGCCGGTCCATACGGCAAGAAGATGGAGAAGGCCCGAAAAATGCGTATTGCGGGAAAAAAGAGTCTTATTGTATGGTGAAGAATAATTCAGAATCGGAATTTATTGCATCATACTGAAAAATCCATATTTTTTGGACCTTCAGGCCTTTTGGCTTTGGGCCGCAGGTTCTGTTTCGGACATGGGAGCAAAACCCGAATGGCCAGGATTCTCATAGCCGACCCCGACCCCGAGTTCGCCGCGCGCCTTGCCGCTTCGCTCACAGGCATGGGGCACGAGGTGGCTTCCCGGGCGGCATCCGCCGGGCAGGCCAGGGAGGCCTGGGGCCGGGGCGCGGCGGACGTGATTTTCTGGGATGTCTCCCTTTCGCGGGAGGAGGGCGGCGCGGCGGCCCTCGAAGCCCTGGAGCGGGAAACCGGGGCCGTGCCGGTCCTCATGGAAAGGGACGGGCTCACCAACCCCTGCGAGGCCTTGCGCCTCAAGAAACCCCCGGCCTTTCTCGTGAAGCCCGCCGACGACGCCGGCGTGGCCTGCGCCCTGGAAACGGCCCTTTCCATCCTGGAGCGGGAGCGCGCCCTCGAAAAGAGCCTGCGGCTCAACACGCTGCTTTTGGACAGCCTGCCCCATCCGGCCGTCCTGGTGGGGAAGGACCGCGTCATCCTTGCGGCCAACAAGGCCGCCCTCCGCATGGGCGCGGAGCTTGGCGCCCCCTGCTGGCGAACCCTCAACGGGAGCCGCTTCCTCCCGGAGGACGTCAAGCGCAGCCTTGCGGCCCTGGGGCCGGACAGCCCGCCCGGCGCCATACGCTGCTCTTTCTGCCGTCTGGAGGAGACCCTCGAAAGGGGCTGCGCCCATGTGGAGAAGGCCGTCAAGTGCGGCGACATGATGTTCGACTTTCACTGGGCGCCCGTGGAGGGGGAGGACCTGGTCCTCCATTACGCCGCCGACGTCACGGAGATGGAGCAGCGTGTTTGCGCCCGCACCTCGGAGCTTATGGAGGCAAATATAAGGCTCGCCCGGGAGATCGAGGAGCGCAGGCGCATGGAGGGCGTTCTCATGCAGATCGCCCACACCGTCTCGCCCTCCCCGGGGGACGAGATATTCCGGGTCCTGGCCCGGAACATGGCGGAGATACTTAAGGCGGATTACGTCATCATCGGCGAGGTCGCGGATCAAGGCTCCGATAGGGTGCGCACCATAGCCGTCCACGCCCGCGGCGGGCCGGCGCCCAATTTCGAGTATGACCTTTCCGGCACGCCCTGCGCCAACGTGGTGGGCCTTTCCCTGTGCATTTATCCCGAAGGGGCGGCCGGGCTCTTTCCCGGGGACGCCATGCTTTCCGAAATGGGCGTGGAAAGCTACGGAGGCATCCCCCTTTTCGATTCCACGGGCGCTCCCCTTGGAATCGTGCTGGCCATGGACGGGAAGGCCTTCTCCGACGCCGGTTTCGTGGAGTCCATACTGCGGATTTTCGGGATACGGGCCGCGGCGGAAATGGAGCGCCGCCGCAGCGAGGCGCGCGTCCGCCACAGCAAGGCCATGCTCCAGACCCTCTTCGACGGTATTCCGGAGCCGCTCTTCTTGTTTTCGAGGGATTTGACCATCCACATGCTCAACCGGTCCGCCGCGGCCTACTACCAGGTGAGCCAAGCGTCGGCCGTGGGACGGCCCTGCCACCTGGCCTTCAGGGGAAGCGAAAGCCCCTGCCTTGGGTGCAGCATCGCCACGGCCCTTGCCGAGGGCACGTCCTACCGCTTCGAGCGCAAGAGCCCCTTCGACGCGGACCGGCTGGAAAAGGTGGTGATCTATCCGGTGTCCGGGGATATGCCAAACTCCGGGCGCTTCATCGTGCGGATCAGCGACATCACCGAGGAGCGCCTGCTCCAGCGCCAGCTGATCCAGAGCGAGAAGCTGGCCACGCTGGGGCTCCTGGTCTCCGGCATCGCCCACGAGATCAACAATCCCAACAACTTCATAACGTTCAATGTCCCCATCATGAAGGACTACGTGCGCGCGTTGATTCCGATGGCGGACGAGCGGTTCGCCGGAAGGCGCGACGTGGAGCTTTTCGGCATGAGCTACGAGGAGTTCCGGGAGGACCTTTTCCGCCTCCTGGAGAACATCGAGCACGGCTCCGACCGCATCAACGGCATCGTGAAGAAGCTCAAGAGCTTCGTGAAGATGGACTCCGTGGAGGAAAAAACCTGGTTCGAGCCGGCCGCCGTCATCGAGAAGGGCATCGGCATGGTCCGGAACGAGGTGGCGAAGAAGGTCCGCATAGTGAGCCTAAGCGTCCAGGAGAATCTCCCCCTCGTTTACACGAACCCAATGGTGGTGGAGCAGATACTGATCAACCTGCTCCTAAACGCCGGAAGCGCCGCCGACAAGGCCGACTCCCGGGTGGAGATCGCGGCCTCGGTCAAGGGGACCGGGCAGGATTACCTCCACATCGAGGTCAGGGACAACGGCTGCGGCATGGACGCGGAAACCCGCAAGAAGCTATTTCAGCCATTTTTCACCAGCCGTTCCACCGGGGAGGGGACGGGCCTGGGGCTCTACATAACCAAGAACCTCATCGAGGGCCTGGGCGGCGTAATCGAGGTGGAAAGCAGCCCGGGCCTCGGGAGCAGGTTCACGATAAGCCTGCCGGTCATGGTGCGATCGAAGGCCGCCTATCCCTTGATGGGTTGAGATCGGCCTCAAGAGACGGAATGTGACGAAGCATGAACGATTCCATATTGGTCGTGGATGACGAGCCCTATTTTCTGGACACCGTGAGGCGCGGGCTTGCCCATGCCGGGTTCAGGAACGTGGCCGTCGAGTCCGACCCCACCCGGGCCCTTTCGCGCATCGAGGAGGGGAACGCCGTCGATCTGGTGCTTCTCGATGTCAACATGCCGGAGATGGACGGCGTGACGCTTCTTTCCCACATCCGGGGCCTGTGCCCGGACATCGAGTGCATCATGGTGACGGCCGTCAACGACACCCGGATCGCGGTGGACTGCATAAAAAAGGGCGCGTACGACTACCTGATGAAGCCGGTGACCCGCGAGGACCTGGTGTTCACCGTGAGCCGCGCCCTGGAACGCAAGCGGCTCCTGGCGGTCTACAACTTGGGGCGCAGCGCCGACAACGTTCCGGCCCAGCTGCCCAAGGCCTTTTCCGCCATAGCGACCCGCTCGCCGGTCCTCATCCGGGTGCTCCAGGAAGCGGAGCTTCACGCCGGGAGCAAGGTGCCCGTCCTCATAACCGGCGAGTCCGG
>JAKAGN010000111.1 GCA_021815525.1 Deltaproteobacteria bacterium | reverse complement strand
TCTCCCCGCGGTTCACCAGGCTCACCACCTCGGTCTCGGCGAAAACCACGCACTGGTTCGAGATGCGGATTTCGCTCTCGCTTGCAAGCGCTAGGTCGCCGAAGCTCGTGTAGTCCACCTCCAGGGTCTCGGCCATGACTTCCAGGAAGCGGCCGGTGCCGGAGGCGCACTTGTCGTTGTAGGCGTAGCGGACCACGTTCCCGTTTTCGTCCAGGCGCGCGGCCTTGGCGTCCTGGCCGCCGATGTCGATTATGGCGCGGACCTCGGGAAGTAGGAAATGGATGCCCTTGGCGTGGCAGGCTATCTCGCTCGCGGTCTGGGTGACGAAGGGGACCTGCTTGCGGCCGTAGCCCGTGCCCACGAAAAGCCCGATGTCGGCGCGGCCGATGCCCGAGCCTTCGAGGGCGAGCGCCAGGACCTTTTCCGCGGACTCGGCGGGCCTTGGGGTCACCCGGGTCACCGCCTTGGCCGCGATCTTGTTTCCGTCCATCACCACGGCCTTGGCGGTGAGGGACCCTACGTCTATTCCGGCCACCAGCATGGCGTTACTCCTTTGTTTTCATGAAAAAGGGCTCATGTTAAGCCTGATGAAAAACGATGAGCCGCAAGGCGCGCGAGTCGCGCGCGATGGGAGCGTATTGTTCATACGTGACCGAGCGCAAGACGAAGCGCAACACAGCGGATCGCGTTTTTCGACAGGCGTATTAACCCTGGGCCAAAAGCGCCGCGCCTATGGCTCCGGCCAGCTGCGGGTCGGCCTTCCTGGGGATCACGATGCGGGTGCCGACGAGCTTCTCGAGGGCCCGCACCACGCCGGTGTTCTTGGCCACGCCGCCGGTCATGCAGATCTCGCGCTCTATCCTTACGGCGTTGGCCAGGGTCGCCACGCGCCCGGCCATGGCGTTGTTGATCCCCGCGCCGATGTCATCCAGGGTCTCGCCGGAATTTATGTATTGAATGACGTCGGCCTGGGCCCAGACCGTGCAGGTGGAGGCCAGCACCACGGGCTTTTTGGCGTGCTCGGAAAAGCGGCCCAGCTCCGAGACGTCCACCCCCAGGACCTTGGCCATGACCTCCAGGAAGCGGCCGGTGCCCGCCGCGCACTTGTCGTTGGCCAAAAACTTCACCACGTTGCCGTCCTTATCCAGGCGCATGGCCTTGCAGTCCTGGCCGCCGATGTCGATCACCGTGTTGGCGGTGGGCACCAGCCAGCGCGCGCCTTTTCCGTGGCAGACGATCTCCGAGTGGACCTCGTCAACGAAGGGGATGTTTTCGCGGCCGTATCCCGTGCCCACGCAGCGGGAAAGCTCGCTCCGCTCGATCCCCGCCGCGGCCAGGGCTTCCGCCAGGACCTTTTCCGCGGTCTCGGCGGGACGGGTCCGCGAGCGCACGATGGATATGCCCAGAAGCCGGTTTCCCTTCATCACCACGGCCTTGCTGGTGAGAGAGCCTATGTCGCATCCTGCCGTAATCATGACTTATTCTCCTCGAAAGGGGCGGGCCGCCCCTGAAATTTTCAAGCTAAACAGCAACCGGAGGCACGATATTGCGCAGCTCGAAGAACTCCGCGAGCCGGTGCGCCGTGGCCTCCCAGGACTCCACCCGGTCGTCGAAGGCGTCCGAGGCTATGATGTGGGTGGGGTAGCCGCTTTTTTCCAGGTCCGAGGCCAGAAGCTTCACCATGCCCCAGGTGTTGCGGCATCCCGGGGTGCCCGAGTAGATGGTGAAATCCGCGGAAAGCTCCTTGGCGAGCCGCGTCACCTCCTCCAGCCACATCTCGGGGGAGTCGTAGGGCCCACGGATCTGCTTCACCATGGGAAGGCGGCTGTTCTGCATTGCGAGCGAATCTATCATCTGGTCGAGGTCGGCCGTCTCCAGCCTGTAGCCCTGGCCGTGGGAGTAGAAGGCCTCGTCCTGGTAGAAGCGGTCCAGGATGCCTCCTAGGTGCGTGATTCCGTGCTTGTCCAGGAAGTTGAAAAGGGGCAGGTTGGCGGCGTAGTGATCGATGTAGACAAAGAGGCAGCGCTTTTTCTCCACGCCGCCGGTGAGTCCCGAGAGGCCCGCCTTCGCGTTCTCCTTGGCCTTCTTGAGCATGGCCGTAAGAAGCTCGGTGCACTCCGGAAGCCCCCCCAGGGTGAAGCGCAAGGCGTAGATGAAGAGGTTATATATGCCCGGCACCGGGTTGGGGATGAGGCGCTGGAGGTCCTGGATCTCGCAGATCATCTCGTCCTGCCTGCGCATTTCAAGCATCAGGGACCGGAGCTTGTCCACGTCCAGCCGGTTTCCGGTCTCCTTTTCGAGAAAGGCGATCATGTTCTTGAAGTCGTCCCGGTGATAGGCGCGGGAGCGCTCGTCCGTAAGGGTAGGGGGGTAGTTAAGCTGGTAGAAGGGGATTCCGAAGTGGGCCGCCGAGAAGGCGAAGGAGTTGGCGTTGGTGTCGCAGATCCCGGGGGTGTTGATGCACACGAAATCCGGCTTGTCGGCAAGGCCCGCTATGAAGGCCCCCAGGCTCCCGCGCTGGCTGGAACAGGAGGTCTCGGAAAAGCCCGCCTCGATGCAGACATCCATGAACTCGCCTATGGCGCTCTTGCGGATCAGGGTGCCCGCCACCGTCATGACCTCCAAAACCACCGGCACCACGTCCATGGCGTGGAAGATGACGGGCGACTGGCAGAAGGTGGTGAACGCCAGCTTCTTTCCGTTCTTGTGGGCGTCCATCACCATCTCGGCGTAGTGGGCGAAGCCTTGGAGAAACAGCACGCCGGGGTCACCAAGGCCCAGCATGGAGTCTATGAGGTCCCGGAAGTGGGGCATCCGGGACAGAAGCTTCTCGTATTCCTTCCGGGTTCCGGCCGCCACCTTAGGAGCCATGGAAAGCAGGCTGTGGATGGCCGTGACGTAGCCGTACTCGGTTAGTTCCTTTCTCATGAGGCACCTCTTTTCCGTTTTTCGGTCGCCGCTTAGAAGGCCCGGAAGCACCGGGCGCGCCGCCGTCAGCTCTTCCGTATGGTTTCCAGAAAGGCCCCTATCCGCATCCTGACGCGCCCCTCGTCGGCGAGCGCCCCGTACTCGCGCTCAACCCGCATGGCGGGTATGCCGCCCTTTTCCAGGCGTTTCTCGAAAAGCCCGTTCTCCGAGCCGTGCAGGTCGCAGAAGCGGATGTTCTGGAACACGATGCCGTCCGCCCCGGAGTCCTCGAATTTCTTCAAGATGAGATCGAAGCGCGCCTGGGTGTAGCCGAACATCCGGGGGCAGAACTGCTCGTTCAAGTAATGGCGGGCGAGCGTCTTGTAGGGGTTTTCCGAGGAATCCACCTCGCCCTGATAGGCCCGGGCCCCGAAGCAGACGGTATCGGCGGAAACCAAGGCCCCCTCGTGCTCGATGGCTTCGATCAACGCCAGATCGTCCAGGACCGAGCCCGCCAGCACGATGCGCTTTTTGCCGTTGTGGCCGATTCCGGGGCTTGCCTCCAGGTCGTCCAAAAGGGCCGAAAGGAGCGGGTTGTAGACCTCCTTGGGCATGGCGGTGCCGGCCAGGATTATGCTCATGGACTGGCTTCCCGAAAGGGGCGGGTCGTCCCGGAAGCGCAGGGCCTCCAGCCTAACCAGAAGCGCGCGGGTCTCGTTGTGGAGGGCTACGGCCCGGCGTATGGCGTCATCCGTTATCTCCACCGAAAAGTGCGCCGAAAGAGCCTTGGCGAAGCGTTCGATCTCCTCGGCGAACCACTGCACCGAGTAATCCGTGACCTTGTGGGGCACGCCGAAGTAGTGGAAGAAGTGGGGCATCCTGGCCCCGTCCTCCACGGAGGCCTTGCGCCAGCACTCATCCAGGCGCCTCATGGAGTCGCAGGCCTGGACCATCACCGCGCCGTCCAGGAAATCGAGCTTCCCCTCGCCCGCGCTCTGGAGGATGGCCTTGGGGCAGGAGCAGACAAAGGGGCCGAAGTAGGTGTCGCCGACCGCGGTTGATGAAATCTCGATTCCGCGCAAGCGGAAGGGCATCATGCCGGCGGCCGTAACGATCTCCTCGGGAACGTGGGAGCAGACGTGGCCGATGACCTTTTTCCCGGCGGCCTTCCAGTCATCCAGGGCGGAGTTCCTTACGTGCAGCGCCGCGTCCTTGAAAAGGGCCAGGGTTGAAGCGGATCTGGGATCGTTCATGGTGTTTACGCCTCCTTCGCGCCGGAAACCAGGTGTTGGAGGGCCGTTAGCGCGTTTTCCATATCCTCTCCAAACTCGTCGTCGTCAGGGGCGCACATCCTGGTGAAGCCAACGATGACGGGGGCCGTGACGGCGCGGCCTATGGGCTTCGCGGCGGTCTCCAGGTCCTCCATGAGCCAGCGCACGGTCTTCGATATTTCCAAATGGTCGGCTGCGTTGGTGAACTGGTATACGAGATCGGTGAGGAACCTGGGCTTTTCATCCCGCACCCGGTTGGCCACCCGGCAGATTACGTTCACGGTATCGGCTATGGACTTGGCGTCGATCTGCCGGAAACCCTCCTCCACGGCCTCGCCCAGGAAGTCGTCGGGAAGCTCGTCGGCAAGCTCCGCGCTCTTGCGGAAGGCCCGTATCTTGGCGTTGGCCATGCCGGGCTGCTCCCGGAGCCGCTCCCGGAAAAGCTCGGGGTTTTCCCGTAATAACGTGGTGCGGGCCGCAAGGCGAGCCTCCTTAAGCTCGGTGATGGCGCGGCGGGCCTTCCACAGAAGGCCTGGATCCAGGGCGCTTCCCGTCTCCGCAAGCTTTTTGGTGAGGAGCGTGGTGAGCTCCGGCCGCCCCGGGGGGCCCAAAAGCGCCGAGCCGGTGTGGACCTTTCTGATAAGCTCGAAGATTTCGTTGGCAAGCTGCCCCACGGCCTTGCCGTCCACGTCGTTAACGAGCGAAAGCGAAAGCTCCGCGATCAGGTCCGCCGCAAGGGTGTTGGCCTTCCCCAGGCTCTGGTTGGCCACCGCAACCAAAAGGTTCGCTATCCCGGGCAGAAGCCCCAAGAGGCACACCATCTTGGCGGGGTAGCGCATCAGTACGTCCGTAAGGGCCGAGGCCAGGGCCGCGATGTCCTTCACGCTTTTGAAGTAGAAGTCGTCCAGCTCCCCGAAATCGGTCTTCTCGATGACCGCCGTAAGGGCCGGGATGAGCCTATCCGAAAGGAAGGTGGGGTTTTTCTCGTGGACGTCGTTAACCATGCGGGCAAGGGTCGTCAGCATCTCCCCCACGCTGGCGTAATCCAGGCCCGAGAGCACCTTCCCGACAAGGCGCTCCTTCTCCTCGGCGGGAAGCTCCGACAGCGCCGCCAGGAACTGGGACACGCCGTCGGCCGCGGTGTTGGCCAGAAAGGGAATGTTGTCGGCCAGAAGCCGCACGATCTCGGTATCCGAAAGGGCGTCGGCCAGGGGCGGGGCCAGCGACAGCGTAACCTTGTCGGCGGCGGATTTTCCCATGGCCCGCGAGATGGGACGCGCCACCATGCGCCGCCAGGGCACGTCCTCGGCCCAGCGCTTCAAAAGCCTCGGGAAAAGCGCGCCGGAAAGCTCCTTGAACTCCCTGGAGCCTCCCACGCGCAGCGCCAGCTTTTCCGCCAGCACCGCGAGCCCGTTCATGGCGCGGCCGTTCGCGCGCGTTTCGTTCAATAGGTCCACGATTCACCTCCTCTTAGGGTGAAAGCCTTTGAGTGGTCCGTCAGGCCGGTCTTGGGCCGGGCGCAGGAGCCGCGCCCTGTCTCCGGCGCCTACTTGTCGGTTATGAATGGGCAGCGCCGGCACAGCCTGTTTTTGGGGTCGGCGTGCTCCCGGAGAAAGGAGAGGATGACCTCCGAAAAGAGCGCCATCTGGTCCTTGACCGATATGGTCTCGGGAAAAAGCATGGCCTGGTAGACCACGCCGTTGAAGAAGACGATGATGAACTGGGCCATTTCCTTGGGAATGGAGAGGTATTTCTCCATGTTGGAGACGTAGTACTCGGCCCAGCGATAGACGATGGAGCGGGAGGACTCCGATTTCGCGTTCCTCAAAAAATCCAGCGAAAGCATGAAGAGCTTCCTGAACCGGGCCTCGGAGTCCTTGAAGAAGTCGAAGAAAATCTTGAGCCTCTCCTCGAAGGAGCCGGTCACGGCCATGCGGCGCAAGGCCTCCTCCACGTCCCGGCGGCCCTGGAGGATGAGCATCTGCTCCAAAATGGCCTGCTTGTTCTCGAAGTAGTGGTAGAGCGCTCCCGTGGAGACGTCCAGCTCCCTGGCCACGTCCCGCATGGTGACGTTTCCGAAGCCCTTCTCCGCGAAGAGGTCGAAGCACCGGTCCAGCATCTCTTCCCGGTGGCTGTCATGATCCACTATCTTCGGCATGACTCAGGTTCAGCCTCGCTAAAAACGCGAACTGCTGCGTTGCTGCTCAAAGCGAACGTCGGTCACGTACGAACAGTACGCTCCCTCGTTCACTTCTCGCGCGCCTTGCATTTCATCGTTTTTATCAAGGCTGAACGCCCTTTCTTTTCAACAGGGTTGCCACATGCGATTTCGGAAAGCCGGGACGCTCGGCCGGTTCATCGAAATCGCCGCATGTTGTAAACCTTACGAAAAGCGCCGTTCGCTCGCCTTGCGGTTCATTTTTTTCGCCAGACTGAGGAGCGAGTTTTTCCTAATTGAAAGTGTTTTGGAAAGGGAGAGAGGGGGTGCGGGGGAGGGAGGGGAGAACCTTTTATTCATAAAAGGTTTCCCCTCCCCCCCCCGCAAAGCCTTTCCCTTTTTCCGTCAACGGGCGGAAAGGTGCTTTGAAAGGCGCTTTCCCAGGGCCAGGAGCGTGAGGGAGGGGGGCAGGCCCCAGGCCTCGGGGATGACGGCGCAGTCGCACACGTAGAGGTTTTTTATGGAGCTTTCGAGGTTTGCGTCCACCACGTCCCCTATCTTGGCGGTTCCGCCCGGGTGGGCCGCAATGTACCAGCTCTTGAAGATGTTTTTCGCGCCCGCGTGGGAGAGGATTTCCTTGGCGCGGCCGTAGCCCTTCATGAGCTTTGCCTTGTCGTTTTCGATCAAGCTCTTGCGGACGCCGCCCGAGTCGGTGAGGGCCCCGCCCAGGGTGTCCTTGGCCTTCACCATTATTGATAGCGTGCTGGCGTGGACGTGCAGGCGGTCGAAGCGCATCACCTCGGCCGCGAAGGCCTGGTAGAGCGCCTTGGGGATGGTCATGTCCGTCATCAGATACCCTTCGTCCGTGATGTGCGCGCCCGCGGCCATGGGAAACTCCCGGCCGCCCAGCTTCTCGGGCACCGTGCCCCAAACGCAGATCAGGGGATCGAAGAAGTAGTTGTCGCCGCAGTTCTTGATTCCCGAGGCCCGCAGCACCACCGGAGTCCCTATGCCGCCCGCCGAGACCACCGTTATGGGGGCGAAGGCCCGGTGCTCCACGCCCTTGCGGGTGAAGACGACGCCCGTGGCCTGCCCGTTTTCGGTGATGACCCGCCGGACGCGCGCGTTGGGCACGAATGACGCACCCTGGGACACGGCCTCCTCGATCCAGAAGCGGGAGGTCCACTTGGCGCCGTAGGGGCAGCCAAGGTTGCACTTGTCGCAGTCGGCGCGGCACTTGTCCTGGAAGCAGTACTTGTCGAGCTTCTTCCAGTCGTAGCCGAGAGCCCGGGCCGATTCCATGATGCGCGTGGCCATGGGGCCCATGAGATTGTCGGAAAGAGGCGCTATGGGAAGCTCGGCGCGCACCTCGGCCACCTCGCCCTCCAGCTCCACGCCATACTTCTTGAAGGTCTCGTAAGGCGGGTCGAAGGCCGTGGCGTAGTAGAAGACCGAGGAGCCGCCCTCCGTGATGCCGCGCACCATGGCAAGGCCCCCGTAGGTGAAGAGCGTGCCCTTGCCGGGCATGGCGATCATGGCCGCGGCCTGGGAAAGGGTGCCCTTCAAGGGCTCGTCGGAGCCCCATTCAAGAATGAGCACCTTCTTGCCGCTCTTAGCGAGGCCGCGGGCCGTGGCGGCCCCGCCGGGGCCTGAGCCCACCACGATGACGTCGAAGTGA
>JAKAGN010000110.1 GCA_021815525.1 Deltaproteobacteria bacterium | reverse complement strand
CCACAGGCTTCCGGGGAGACTGCGTCCCCCCGGACCCCCGATAATGGCTACGCGCGCGCCATGCACGCGCTCCGCAGATTTTGGGCTCCACATCTTTCCGCCCGAAGCCTCAAGGCTTGGGTAATGTGGGCTCCGTGTAGATCGGGCAGGGGCGGGACGCCCTATTGTTGGATGCAATTTGGCGTCAGACAAGCTCCGAAACCGGGGAGAAGGGCAGGCCGAAGGCTTCGGCCACGCCCCGGCAGGTGATGCGCCCCAGCACCACGTTCGCCCCTCCCAGTATCTCGGGGCTCTCGGCGAAGGCCCGGCGCCAGCCCTTGTCGGCGATCTCCGCCGCGTAGGGAAGGGTGGCGTTGGTGAGGGCCTGGGTGGACGTCTTGGCCACGGCCCCCGGCATGTTGGCCACGCAGTAATGAACCACGCCGTCCACTATGTAGACCGGGTCCTCGTGGGTGGTGGGCCGGGAGGTCTCGAAGCAGCCGCCCTGGTCGATGGCGACGTCGACGAGAACCGCGCCCTTCTTCATGGTCTTGAGCATCGAGCGCGTGATGAGCCGGGGCGCCTTGGCCCCGACGAGGAGCACGGCCCCCACCACCACGTCGGCGTCCACCACGTGCCGGCGTATGGCCTCGGGGCTCGCCATGAGGGTGAAGCAGTTGGCGGGCATGACCTCCGAGAGCCGGCGCAGGCGCTCCAGGTTCGTGTCCATGAGGAAGACCCGGGCCCCCAGGCCGCAGGCCATGCGGGCCGCGTTCGCCCCCACCACGCCGCCGCCGATAACCACCACCTTGCCGGGGTCCACCCCGGGCACTCCGCCCAGGAGCACGCCGCCGCCGCCCTCGGCCATCTCAAGGTACTTGGCCCCCTGCTGCACGGACATGCGGCCCGCCACCTCGCTCATTGGGGTGAGGAGCGGAAGGCCGCCGTCCGCGGCCCGCACCGTTTCGTAGGCTATGGCCACGCAGCGGCTGGCCATGAGGGCGCGGGTCAGCTCCTCGGACGCCGCCAGGTGAAGGTACGTGAAAAGTATCTGCCCCTCCCGGAGGAGCCCGTACTCCGACGGGAGCGGCTCCTTGACGTGCATCACCATTTCGCATTCGGCGTAGATTTCCTGCGGGCTTCCCACGATCCTGCCCCCGGCGCTTTCGTACTCGGCGTCGGGAAAGCCGCTTCCGGCCCCCGCCCGGGTCTCCACCCAGACCTCGTGGCCCCGCTCCGCCAGCACCTCGACCCCGGCCGGGGTCATGGACACCCGGTTCTCCGCCACCTTGATCTCCTTAAGAACGCCGACCCGCATGGCTGCCTCCCGGAAAACTCCGCAAGTTGCGTGAATGGAATCCCTTGAAAGAAAGGGCGATGTCCCACCGAATCTGATCCGTATAGCACAAATGGGGAAGGGAAATGCGGAAAAAAGAAGGGGAAAACCCGGAGTTCCGGATTTTCCCCTTCTTGCTACATCTGCTTGAATCTAAGCTGCAACCGGGGCAGGGCGCGGGCCTTGCGGCCGAAGCCCTTGCCGGGTTTTACTGCTGGGGGGCGGGAGCCGGAGCGGCCTCGGCCGGAGCAGGCTCAGCCTTCTTCTCTTCCTTCTTCTCTTCCTTCTTCTCGGCTTTCTTGGCGGCCTTCTTGGGGGCTTTCTTGGCCTTCTTGGCGGCCTTCTTGGGGGCCTTCTTGGTGGCCTTCTTGGACTCGGCCTTCTTCTCTTCCTTCTTCTCGACGGCGGCTTCCTTCGCGGGCTCACCGGCCGGGGCGGCCTTCACGTCGGCGGCCTTCTCGGGCGCGGGCGCGGCGGCGGTAGCTTCGGCCTTCTTCTCGGCCTTCTTCTCGGCGGCCATGGCGGGTCCGACAACCACGAGGCAAAAAGCAACCAGCGTGAACAGCACAACCAGAGCCTTCTTCATGATACAGTTCTCCTTTTCGTTGTTTTCGGCGGGACCAGGGCGAAGCGCCCGCCGCACATCCAAAAGCTTTTTCGTGGAAAAGCCCGTCGGGGATTTTCCCCCCGGCTTTTTCGCCCCCATTGTTGTGCAGCAGAATACTCCCGCGACCATTACCTCAAAATTGGCCCGAGATTACCATTTGATAATGTTCGGGCACCCTTACGAAAAACGGCTTCCCTACCGGACGGGGGCCGGGGCTGGCTCCTGGGGCGCCGGGGCCGGCGCTGCTGGAGCCGTGGGCGCGGCCGGCGCGGTTCCCGGCTTCACTTCCTCGGCCTTCTTGGGCGCGGCCTTCTTGGGGACCTCCCTGCGGGCCTTGCGTCTTTCCATGCCGGGGGTTTTCTTCACCTCGTCGCACTTCACCACCTTGATGGAGGCCTTGCCGTCCGGGCCCTTTTCCTCGAAGCCGGAAACCCTGCACTTCCTGCCGGTCATTTCCTTGGACACCCCGCCGATTAGGGGCAGAAGCCCGGCCCTGCAGCGCAGCATCATGACGCCGTCCTTTTCCTCCACCACGCCCGTCCACACCCTGCGCTTGGCCTTGACGGCCGGAGCGGGCGCCGGAGCCGCCGGGGCCGGGACAGCGGGTGAAGCCGGGGCCGCCACGGCCGGAGCGGGCGCCGGGGCGGCCTTTTCCGAGGCGGAAACCAGCCCGGCGGCCGCGATAACGCACGCGAGCAGCAGGGACGACAGTATCCAGGATTTCTTCATGGTGATATTTCTCCTTGATGGTTTCGGAGATGGCGCTTTGCCGGCTCCGGTTTCGGTAATCCGTTTTTTCCGCGGGCTGGCCGCGGCCTGGACGCAAGGCATAAAGCCTAGGCCATCGTAGTCAACATAAGGCGGGATGGATTACCGAAGAATTGGCCCGGCATTACCGTTTGGTAATGATCGGAACCCGGAGCGGGAATCGTGGAGAGGCAGGGTGAGCGTGAAGGTGGAGCCTAGGCCCGGCTCGCTTTCGAGGCGGATGTCGCCCCCCATGAGATGGGCCATGGAGCGGGCCAGCGCCAGCCCCAGGCCGTTTCCCATGGTGTTGCGGCTTTCGTCCAGGCGAAGGAAGCGGGTGAAGACCCGCGCCGCATCCTCGGCCGGTATGCCCGGGCCGGTGTCCGCCACGGAAAGCTCCATGCATTCATCGTTCCGGGAGGCCCGGACGGAGATCCGGCCGCCGGAGGGGGTGAACTTCACGGCGTTGTCCATAAGATTTGCCAGCACCCGCCGGATCTTCAGCACGTCCCCGGTGTAGGCCAGGCTTTCGGGGGCCTCCACCGAAAGCGAGATGCCCTTCTGCTCGCAAAGCGGCGAAAAGAGGCTCGCGGCCTCCCGGACCAGATGCCCCAGGTCGAGATCGTCCTGGCGGACCTTGGAGAGCCCGGCCTCGGCCTCGGAAATCTCGAGGTTGGTGTTTATGATGCGGAGCAGAAGCTCCGTCTCCTCGATGATGTTGGCCGCCATGACCCGGTACTCCTCGATTCCGCCCCGGGACAGGATGGTGGTCTCGGCAGCGCCCCGGATCCTCGTTACGGGCGTGCGCAGGTCGTGGGCTATGGCGTCGCCGGTGTCCCTAAGCTGGCGGATGAGGCGGCTGATATACTCCAGCATTACGTTGAAGGTGCGGCAAAGCTCCGCTATCTCGCGGCCCTGGCCCGCCACGTTCACCCGGAGATCGAACCGGCCGCCCGCGATAACCGAGGCCGTCCGGGTGACCTCCTCCACCCCGGACATCGCGCGCCTGGCCATCTGCCAGCCCACGGACACGCCCAACACGGCCATGACCAGGACCATCGCGGCGAAAATCTCCGAAAGCCGCCCTAAAAGCCCGTCGAACTCCGACATGGACACCCCGGCCAGGAAGACCTTGTCGTCCAGGATGGGTGCGTAAAGGACCCGCAGGCGCCGCCTCAGGTCCGGCACCGGCGCGGTGGCGAAGAGGGTTTCGCCCGCGTGCGCCCGCTTTAGGTAGCCCGGGTCCACGCCCACGGCGGACCAGCCGGAAAGGTCCGAGGACGCCACTGTTTTTCCGTTCTCGTCCAGGATCTGGTAGAACACCTTCTCAGTGCCGCGGGCGTTGGCGCGCTCGGTGAGCTCCTGCTGCAGGGAGGGCACCAGGTCCATCTCCAGCTCGTTGGTGAGCTGGTACCAGTAGGTGGCGAGCCGCAGATCCATCTGGTGCAGGGTGAAGCGCTGGATCAGGACGTGGGTCACCCAGAACACGGCGGCCGAGGACACCACGAAGATGACGGCGTAAAGGAGGGCGAGCCGGAACGCCAGCGTGCCGGTTCGGTCAGCGAGCCTCTTCCAGGACATAGCCAACACCGCGGATGGTCTTGATGAGTGGTTTTGCCGAGCCCTCGTCCAGCTTGGCCCGGAGGCGGCAGACGCTGGCCTCCACCACGTTGGTCTGGGGATCGAAGTTGTAGTCCCAAACGTGCTCCATGATCATGGTCTTGGAGACGACGCGCCCGGCGTTGCGCATGAGGAACTCCAGGAGCGCGAACTCCCGCGGCTGGAGTTCCAGGGGAACGCCGCCGCGGGCGGCGGTGCGGCGCGAGAGGTCCAGCGCAAGGTCCCCCACGGAGAGGAGTGTGGCGTTCTCCGCCCCGGTGGAGCGGCGGATGAGGGCCCGGAGCCTTGCCAGAAGCTCCACGAAGGAGAAGGGCTTGGTGATGTAGTCGTCTCCGCCCGACTGGAGCCCCCGCACGCGGTCGTCCACCGTGCGCCGGGCCGAGAGGAAGATGATGGGGGTCTGGACGCCCCTCTTGCGGGCCGCGTCCACCAGCGACACCCCGTCCATCCGGGGCAGCATCACGTCCACCACCGCGGCGTCGTAGGGCTCCTCCGAGATGAGATGGAGGCCCTCCTCGCCGTCCTCGGCCACGTCCACGGCAAAGCCTTCCTGCCTCAGCCCCTTGGCGATGAAGCCCGCGGTCTTGCCGTCGTCCTCTATGATGAGCACACGCATGAGTCTTGGCCTTGCCGAGTGCTTCCGTTCATTCATCCCCCGCTGATGCGGGCGGATATCGCTTTTCCAGATGCTCCGCGACCCTTGCCACGAAGCGCCGGCCTCTTTCCATGAGGTCCAAGGCGTCGGAGTCGGACAAGGGCGCCGTTACATGATAATCGGACGATTGGCGCAGGTCGAAGGCCCAATGAAAGTCCTTTGACATCGCTATAGGGAAACGCTCTTGAGCACAAATTCCGTATCGAACAAGGAAAGGACACCGGCGTGCTTGCGGGGAACGGCTCCTATATCCTGAAGAAGGGCCAGCGCCGCGTAAAACATCGCGTAATAAGAACGATTGACTATGCTCAAGGATGGCCGGCGCGCGGCGGCGAGAAGACGGGCATCCTCCAAGGCGTTCGACGCCTGTTCCAGCCTGTAGTAAACCAGGGCGCGGATGTCATCTGTTTCCATCGGTCTCCCTGATTCAGATGGCAACGCCCTCGCGGGCCACGGCAAGGCCCAGAAGCGAAGCGCGCCCCGGACCGCGGTCCCATTCCCGGGCCGAAACGACGACCGGCGAGAGCACTATGCCGCTGCCGAAGGAAGCCTCCCAGGCGCACTCGGAGACTAGGCGCCGAGCCGAAGCTGCATCGTCCCCGTCCACGATCACCATTATGTCCATGTCGGAAAGGGGGCCTGCGTCCCCCCGCGCGCGCGAACCGAAAAGGATCAGGCGGGTGGAGGAAATTTTTTCCGCCAGAAGCTTTTTTGAACTTTTCCGCAACCCGCCGTTCGTTTTCCGTCATGGCAGTGCTCCAGCCGGCTTCCGGCGCGGGAACCGATCCACGGGGGAGTTTCCCGCGCCGGAACGCCTAGGCTATTTCTTCCGCCACGCGCCGGAGGCGTCCTGCACCCACCAGCCGGCCGGGGCCTTGCCGATCCATTCGGCCGCGAAGGTGGCCTGGACCTTGGCCACCTGGCCGGGGTCGATGCCGAGGGCCGCGGCGACTTCCTGGTAAAGCTTCATGCGGGCCTGGTTGTCGGCCTCCACAACGCGCTTCAGCTCCGCCACGTCCTTCAGGCCCAGGCCCTCGGTGGATTTCACCACAAGGAGCCCGTTGTTGCCGATCCCCACCCGGCCGGCGGCGTAATGGGGCGCCAGCTTCTCGTGGTTCGACGCGATCTCGGACTTCAATGCGCGGATGTTGGCGTTGGATACCGTGGTGGCGTCGTCGGCCCAGGCGCTTCTTGGCGACAGCATGGCGGCCAGGGACACCACGAAGCGCGCGCCCAGGGACGAGGAGGGCTTGGGGGCCTCGGCCGCCGGAGCGGGCTCCGCGTCCTTCTTCCCGCCGGCTCCTGCGTCGCCGGGCTTTGCGCCGTAAACCTCGTCCACGATCTGCTCCGCCGCCTTCTGCACCTTGGCCGCGGGAAAGTAAATGTTCACCGTGACGCAGGCCGCGATCATCGCTGTCGCCACGCACAGGGCGAAAATCATTTTCCATGAACGAACCATGTGTTGTCCTCCAGGATTGTGTTCTTTCTTCCGTAAAAGCGCCGGATCCCGGTCGCGCCGGTGCCAGCCCTTTTGAAAAAGGCCGGCCCAAGAGCCCGGCGAAAAACGATGAGATGCAAGGCGCGCGAAAAAGCAATGCAGGGAGCGTACTTTTCGTACGTGACCGAAATTGCTTTCTGGCGCAACGCGGCAGTTTTCGTTTTTTGCCAGGCTGTCACAGGCCGCGTAAAAACGATGAGATGCAAGGCGCGCGAAAAAGCAATGCAGGGAGCGTACTTTTCGTACGTGACCGAAATTGCTTTCTCGCGCAACGCCGCAGATCGCGTTTTTACGCGGCCTGTCACTGGCCCATGCGCACATCCGGCCCAGGCCCGCTCCCCCTCACCCGCTGGACCCGCTCCAGCATGTCGGAGAAGCTGATCTTGTTCTCCAGGTTCCTGTTTATCACGTTTATGCCGCGTATCAAAGGCCTTTTGACGAGATACTCGGCGCCGCCCTCGCGGATGAGGCCCCGCACGGAGAACACGTCGTTTCTGAGCGCGCAGGAAAATCCCATGGCCTCGTAGGGAAAGTTGTCGAACACGCCTTTAAGTATCCCCACCCCCACGCCCGTCAAGCCCGAGCCCGAGGAGAGGACCGAGATGGAGTTCACGGCCGCGAGGCTCACCTTCTGGGGCACGCCCTTTTTCCTGACGGAGCGGACCGCAAGGTCGAAGGCCACGGGCTGGCCCTGGGCTATGGCCACGTTCCGGGCCTCTATGTCCACCACGCCCAGCACCACGCCCGCGCCCAGGGCCTTGGTGAAGGGCTCTAAAGCCACGCCCTTCATGGCCACATCCGCCAGGATGGTGCGGCCCTTGCCGAAGGGGTCGTCCACGCCGAGGCCCGTGACCGCAAGGCTTCCGCCGAAGAAGGAGCCGGTGAGGGAGCCGCCTAGCGTGACCTTCCGCATCGTGGCCGTGACGGGCGAGAGGGTTCCGCCGATGCGCCCGGCAAGGCGCATCCCGGAGGGGATGTTGGCCAGATCGATGTCCCCCACCACGGCCGTCAGCCTGGCCGAAAATCCGGGCGAGAGGGGCTCCATGACCCGGATCCCGGAGAGGGTCACCGCGGAGCCGAAAATGGGGATGGAAATGTCCTCCCGCACCCAGAAACGGTTGCGCATGAGGGCCACGGAAAGCTTGTAAGGCCCGAGCGTTACGGAGCCCGCCTTGATTTTCTGGACGGCAAGCCGGCCCCAGTCGGGCATTCCCTCCGGAATGTCCGGGCCCGGGGCCCCGAAGCGGTATGACAGGGGAAGGTCGAGGGCGAAGCCCTTCACGGTTTCCGCGCCCGCGTCGCTAAGGTCCATGTCCCTTATGGAAAGGCGGCCGGAAACATCCGTCACGCCGCTTTTCCGCGCGATGTCGAGAAAAAGATCGGCCCCGCCCGAAAGGGCCGTTTTGGCGAGGCCGGGGCTCGCGGCCGAGAGGGGGTCCTTCACGAAGGTCGACCAAAGCCCGGAAAGCTCCGCGCCCGAAACTTTCGCCTTGCCCGCAAAGTCCCAGTCCTTGGAGTTCCGTGTGAGGTTGCCGGAAGCGGCGAGCCGCCCGAGGCCTCCCAGGGACGCCGAAAAATCGAGCCCGGAAATTCCGGCCGGCGCGGTCGAGGCCCTGCCCCGCAAGCTTGCC
>JAKAGN010000109.1 GCA_021815525.1 Deltaproteobacteria bacterium | reverse complement strand
GCCTCCGGGCCGCCGGGGACGGTTTTGCTTTTCTTTTTGAAAGGGTTACCGAATGGCGGTGGAAAAACCCTACGACGGCGAAAACGCCGGGGTAACGGGGGCCGGGCTCAAGTTCTGCGACCTTCGCTGCCCCCACGCCCGGACGCCCGACAAGGAGGGCCTGGACGGCTCCTGCCGCACCTTCCAGGCCCTGTGGTGCGAGAAGCTTTCGCGCCACGTGGTGAAGAACGCTCCCTGCGAGGAGCGCTTCGGGGCCCGGCGCCCCACCACGGGCTTTTAGGGGGTGGCGGCCTTCTCCAACATACCGGTGCGCGGCCCCCGGCCGGACCTTTCCGGCATGGGCCAGGCGGTTCTTTACGGCGACGTGGCCGCCTTCCGGGCCGAGGGCCTGGGCCGGGCCGAGGCCCCCTTCAAGGAAGCCTACGTGCTTCTCGAAAACGTGGAAAACGCCAGGAAGTGCGCGGCGATCCTGAAAGGGATGCTCCAGAAGAGCGAGCCCTTCCTGGAGGCCGACATCGCCATCCTGGAGGACCTGGGGGCCCGGCCGGGAACGCTCCTTTCGGTCTCCCCCCTGGCGCCCCGGGAGGCCCAAAAGGTAACGGTGGCCCCGGACCGGGACGACCTGAAGGACCCCGAAATCCAGAGCCTGTGCAAGACCTACCTCAACCGCCACGCCGTTTCCGCAGCCCAGAAGAAGCACATCCACCGCTTCTCGGGCGACCGGGTCACCGTGGAGATATTGAAGGTGGAGCCGGAGGATTTCTCCGTTCTCACCCCCTCCTGCCGGATCGCCGTGGAGAGCACCCGGCCGGAGCTTTCCGTCTCGGGCCTGGACGACGTGGGGGGGCTTTCCCGGGAGAAGCGCATGATAAGGGAGCGGCTCATCATGCCGCTTCAGAACCCGGACTTCTTCGCCCTCCACGGCATCCGGCCGCCCCGGGGAATCCTTTTGTGGGGGCCGCCCGGCTGCGGCAAGACCCTGGTGGCCCGGGCCGTGAGCCGCGAGATCAAGGCCCGCTTCGTGGAAATAGCCGGAAACGAGGTGTTCCGGCCCTACGTGGGCGAAAGCGAGCGCTACATAGCCGAAAAGTTCAAGGAGGCCCGGGAAAAGGCCCCGTCCCTCGTCCTCATCGACGAGGTGGACATGCTGGGCCGGGACCGCTCCGAGACCCGGGGCGACCTGGAGCGCCGCCTCGTGACGGCGCTTCTGACCGAGATGGACGGGCTTTCCGCCTCCCGGAACGTCACGGTGATGGCCACCACCAACACCCCGGAGGCCATCGACCCGGCGCTCAGGCGGCCCGGCCGCTTCGACTACGAGATACCCATCGGCGTGCCGGACGCGCGCGACCGCGAGGACATACTGGCCCGGCACACGGCGGGCATGGCGCTTTCGGCGGAGGCCCGCGAGGGGCTTTCCTCCGTGGCCGAACGCACCCGCGGCTTCGTGGGGGCCGATCTCATGCACCTCTGCCGCGAGGCGGCCTTCTCGGCCCTGAAACGCGCCGCGGACAAGGGCGGCGCGCTCTCCGACCTTCCCGTGGCCGAGCTTTCCATCTTCCCCGCCGACTTCGACGAGGCCCTGAAAACCGTCAAGCCCTCGGCGCTCCGCGAGCTTGCGGTGGAGACCCCGGCCGGCCTTTCCTGGAAGGACTTGGGCGGCCTCGAAAAGGTCAAGGAGACGCTCCTTAGCGAGGTGGTGGAGCTTTTGAAGAACCCCGGCGCCTTCCTCAAGGTGGGCGTCACCCCCATCCGGGGGCTACTTCTCTACGGCCCGCCGGGAACCGGCAAGACCTTGATCGCCCGCATACTGGCCGCCGTGGCCGGGGCCAACTTCATCTCGGTCAAAGGCCCGGAAATACTCTCCAAGTGGCTGGGGGAGTCCGAACGCCGCGTGCGGGAGCTTTTCCAGAAGGCCCGCGAGGCGAGCCCCGCCATTCTTTTTTTCGACGAGGTGGACGCCGTGAGCGCCGTGCGGGGCAGCTCCGCCAACGAGGCGGGCGACCGCGTGGTGAACCAGATACTGACCGAGATGGACGGCTTTTCGGGCGGCGGGAAGGTCCTCGTGATGGCCGCCACCAACCGGGTCGAGCTGGTGGACCCGGCCTTCCTGCGGCCCGGCCGCTTCGACTACCAGATCGAAATCCCCCTTCCCGACGAGGCAGGCCTCGCCGAGATATACCGCATACACCTTTCCGGAAAGCCCCTCGGCCCCGACGCCGACCCCGCCCGCCTCGCCGCCGACTCCAAGGGCTTCTCCGGCGCCCACGCGGCCGAAGTCTGCCGCCGGGCGGCGCTGGCCGCCTTCCGCGAAGCGGGCTTCACGCCCGAAAAAACCCTCCTGGCCGAAAAACATCTTGCAGAAGCCATTAAAACGGTGAAAAAGACCATCTCCGCGGTCGAACGCCCCATCGTGGGCTTCACCGGCCGCATGAAGCCCGGGGCCTGAGCGAGGACCGCGTAGAGCCGGGCTGGAGGTAAACACGGTGGAATTGCAAGGAGTTTTCGTGGCGGCGTTCAAACATCGAACGGCTCCCCGGTCCGGCCCGCCGCCGTTTCGCTTGGGCGAAAAAATAATTTGATTACAGGTAGTTGTAATGATAGCATTCTTTTTTGAACGTTCCGGTTTTGAACGTTCAAAAATTGAACGCCGCCACGGTGATGGCATGGCAAGGGTACCCTCATGGCGCAGATGGAAAAATCGAGCTTCGTGGGAATCGACCTCGGCACCTACAACTCCGCGGCGGCGGTCATCGTAAAGGGCGGGGTGAAAGCCGTGAGGGCTGAAGAGGGCCGTTCCGCGCTTCCGTTCCGGGCGCGGGGCGAGGAAGTGAAGGAGTTTCCCAGCTTCATCTCCTTCCACCCGGACGGCGCGGTGAAGGACGTGGGCCTTGCGGGAAAGAACGAGGCCGCAAAGTCGCCCGAAACGGTGGTATGGGGCGTCAAGCGACTCCTGGGCCGGAGCTTTTCGGACCTTGCGGAGTCCGGCGAGCTTGCCCGCTTTCCCTTTTCGGTCAAGGCCGACCGCAAAAACGGCCAGTGCATCGTGAGGGTCGGGGGCCAGTCCTACACCCCTGTGGAGCTTTGCGCGCTCATCCTAGGGCGCATCAAGACCCGGGCCGAGAGCGAGCTTAAGGGGCCGGTCTCCGGGGCGGTGGTCTCGGTGCCGGCCTACTACGACCCCCTGCGGGTCTCCCCCATCGTGGAGGCCGCGCGGCTCGCGGGCTTTTCCCACGTAAGGACCATCCCGGAGCCCGTGGCCGCGGCGCTCGCCTACGAGCGGGAGATAACGGTGAGGCCCCTTAGGGTGGTGGTCTTCGACCTGGGGGCCGGGACCCTGGACGTGACGGCCGGCCTCATGTACCAGGTGCCCGGAAAGCCCGGCGAGTACGGCTTCATGGTGGAGAAGAACACCGGAAACCCGGCCTTGGGCGGCATGGACATGGACGACAGGCTGGCGGAGCTTCTGGCCGGCCGGGCCGGGCTGGCGGGCCTTTCGCCCGGGGACCGGGCGAGCCTGCGCAGGGCCGCGGAGAACGCCAAGATCCGGCTCTCCGAGGAGACGCGGGTGGAGGCGGTGGCGCATCTTTCAAAGGGCAGCGTCAAGGTGGACCTGGACCGCTACGATCTCGCGGCGGCCCTTTCGGCCCCGCCCCTGGATATTCTGGAGGAGTGCCGGGCCCAGGTGATGGCGGCCGTAACCGGCGCGGGCTGGCTGCCCCAGGACGTGGACCTCCTCTTTCCGGTGGGCGGCCCCACTAGGCTCTCCGTGGTCGAGGACGTGCTCAGGGTGGCCTTCCAGTCCAACCCCGCGGTTCTCGATCAGATCGAGCGCTTCGCCGCGGGCGCGGGCCCGGTGGACCCAATGAACGCGGTGGCCGCCGGCGCGGCCTTGAGCCTCACCCGCCGGGTTTCCGACAAGGTTCCAACGGGCTACGGCTTCGAGGACTACGACATCGAGCCCGGGAAGATGGTCCTAAAGCCCAGGATACTCATCCCGCCGGACAGCCCCTGCCCCTTCACCAGCCCCCCCTACCCCATCTCGTGGTCCGTCACCAGCGGTCATTACGAGTTCAAGATACTCCAGAAGATCCCGAAGAGCCAGGCCCGCGAGCCGGGCCAGGACTACCACTTCGTGGGTATCCAGCGCTTCGCGGTGAAGTTTCCGGAGCTTTCCCGGGTCATGCTCCAGATGGGCTACAACGAGAACCGGGAGCTTGTGGTCACCATCCAGGACCCCGTGACCCGCCACTCGGTGCGCTACACGGGGATAGCCTCGTCGCTTTCGGTGCCCATGCGCTACCCCTTGACGCTGGCCCGGCCCGAGGGCGCGGCCGCGAAGCGCCTGCGCCGGGTCTTTCCGGCGGACGACGACCTCGCGCGCTTCGCCAAGTGGGCCGGGGACGTTCTGCGAAACGTCTCCATCAAGCTCGCGGGCTTCCATCTCCCGCAGCCGGAGCTTCTCCAGACGGCCCGGGAGCTTCAGGCGCTCCTTTCCGAGCCCCGGGAGTGGGAGCAGGCCTACAACGCCATAAACGGCCTCCTTTACGGGGCCCACGCCAGGGGCGTCCTCAGCCCCGAGGAATACAACCAGGCCAACCAGAAGATCTGCGAGTTCGAGCGGGTGCTTTTCAAGCTGGAGGAAGAGCGTTGAAGCGGCCCTTTTTCCGGAACTGGTTCGGCGGGCGGCCCGGGCGCGGCGGGGACGAACCCGCGCGGCCGGACGAAACCCCGGAGACCGCCGGGGACGGGGAGGAGGCCCGGCGGGGCATGGACGCCGCCGCGCCCGAAAGTCCCCCCGCGGAGGCCTGCCGCAAGAGGCCCGCGCTTCCCCCCGACTCCGAGGCGGCCCTGACGCTCCTTCGCATCGAGGCCGAAAACGAGGGGGACCCGGCCGGCTTCGCGCGGGGCCTCTCCCTTTTCCTGGCGGAGCTGGACGACCGCTCGCGGGTCAAGCCCGGCGCCTTGTCGCTCCTGGCCCACGCCCTGGGACGCCTGGGGCGCTGGGACGAGGCCATAGCCGCGGTGGAGCGGGCCATTGCCATCGAGCCCGACAACCCGGCTCTCCACTTGAACCTCGGGGCCTACCTGGCCTGGAAGGTCTTCTACGGCGAGGGCTTCCGGATAGGCGGAGACCGCGGCCTGATCGACCGCTCCCTGTGCGCCTACCGCGCCTGCCTCCAGAAGGACCCCACCGTGGTCTCGGCCTGGCTCAACACCATAGAGACACGCATATGGCTCTTCGACTGGGACCAGGCCATAGGAACCTACGGCCAGTGCGGCCCCTTCATGGAAACTCCGGCCGACCGCCTGGTGCGGGCCTGGCTGGGCTCCATCGCTCTCGCCCTTGCCGGCGAGGAGATTCTCCCGGAGGACCGCGCCCCCCTGGACGCCCCGCCGATCCCCCCCCTTCCACGCACGTCCTACGACGTGAACCAGATAGAACGCTTTTTCGAGGAGCTTGCACGGCGGCCCGACCCGCCCCGGGGCCTTCCGCTCGCCCGCGAAATCCACCGAAGCTTCCTGGCCAGGGTGCAGATCGTCACGGCCGACAAAGAGGGGGATTAAAGCCATCCGGCCCTCTCGCAGGGGCTGAAACCAACTGACCCGCAAAAACGAGCAACGATAGAGGCGCCGCGTTTTTGGCGGGCTAAAAGGAGGTCCCCTTGGACCCGAAACTTCTGGAACACAGGCTGGAGAAGGCTCATGCCGATCTTCTGCGCTGCCGCCGGCGCATGGAGGATGCGGAGATTTACGAAATCATGGCGGAAAACCTGCAGGTTGGCACCCTCATGCACCAGGACGGCAAGATCATTTACGTGAACGAACTCGCCGCCACCTATTCCGGTTACGAGAAAACCGAGCTGCAGGGCCGCAACTTCCTGGATCTCGTTTATCCCGACGAGCGCGAGATGGTCATGAAGCGCGCCCTGGCCCGCCTCGCCGGGGAGGACGTGGAAAGCCGCTACGACTCCCGGATACTGCACAGGGACGGCGGCATCGTCTGGGTGAGGATCCTGGCCGTCATGGTCATTTACAAGGGGCGTCCCGCCATCCTGGTGAACTTCGTGGACGTGACCGAGCGCCGGGAAGCCCAGAAGCAGCTCGAAATACACAACATCGCCCTCTCCGAAAAGCTGGGGACCAAGGAGCGCGAGCTGGCCCTTAAGGCCGGCGAGCTTGCGGCGGTGAACGAGGCCCTGCGGCGAATAGCGGACCAGACCCGGAGCGACCTTGCCCACTTCAAGAAGCGGGTCCTCGAAAACGTGGAGGACCTCGTTATGCCATCCATCCACAGATTGAGGGAAACCCCCTTGAGCGAGGACCAGCGCGCCCACGTAAACGTCCTGGAAGCCAACCTCTCCGAGATCATGGGCTCCTTCGTGGCCCGCCTGGGCCGGCCCGAGCGGGGCCTTTCGGGCAAGGAGATCGAGGTGGCCAACCTGGTGCGCCAGGGGCACTCCAGCAAGGAGATAGCCGTCATCCTCAACACCACCCGCCGGGCCGTGGAGTTCCACAGGGACAACATACGGAAAAAGCTGGGTATCAAAAAAAGCAGGAAAAACCTCCGCGCCTTCTTGACCTCCGCGTGAAATATCCGGCGGAGGCGGAGGAGACCCTTTTCCGCGAAAAGGGCTTCGCCCCCCGCCAAAAGATCCCGGGGCTTGAAACCACCCCTGAAGCCTGCGGCGCTTTTGCTTTTCCGGAAAGGCAGGGATGGTGACGTTTCGCTTCCGTTTCCGGTTGACCTTGCATTTCGGATGGAGTAATTGCACAAGTTTACAACCGGGATATCCGAAATCGGCATTCGGATCGTCCAAGATCCGTCGGGAGGAGCAAAGGCGTTGAAAAGCGAGGTGGAAACCAGGCGGGAGAAGCTCGCGGCCATCAGGAACTCCGGGGCCGATCCCTACCCCAACGATTTTTCCGTCACCCACTCCGTGGCGGACTTGAAGGCTCTCATCGAAGAGGACCCGGGCGCGCTCTCCGAGAACGGCCCGGACTTCAGCGTGGCCGGGCGCCTGATCGCCGTCAACCGCTTCGGCAAGACCTCCTTCCTGCGTTTCCGGGACGTGACGGGCCAGCTCCAGGCCTACATCCGCAAGGACCGCCTCTCCGAGGACGACTTCCTCCTGGGCAAAAGCCTCGACATCGGCGACATAGTGGGGCTCTCCGGGAGCCTCTTCACCACCTCCACCGGTGAGTGGACCCTTCTGGTCAAGGGTTTGAAGCTTCTCGTGAAGTCGCTCAGGCCCCTGCCCGAGAAGTTCCACGGCTTGAAGGACCCGGAAAAACGGTACCGCCAGCGCTACCTCGATCTCATGGTGAACCCCGAGGTGCGTGAGATCTTCGTGCGCCGCAGCCGCATGGTGCAGGAGATACGCGCGTTTTTCTGCGAGCGGGGCTTTCTGGAGGTTGAAACCCCCATGATGCAGGCCGTGGCGGGCGGCGCGGAGGCCAAACCCTTCAAGACCCACCACAACGCCCTGGGGATGGACCTTTTCCTGCGCATCGCCCCGGAGCTGTACTTGAAGCGCCTGGTGGTGGGGGGCCTGACCCGGGTCTTCGAGATCAACCGGAACTTCAGGAACGAGGGCATCTCCACCCAGCACAACCCCGAGTTCACCATGCTGGAGTTCTACCAGGCCTACGCCACCTACGAGGACCTCATGGTCCTCACGGAGGAGCTTTTCTCGCGGGTGGCGAAGACGGTCACGGGAAGCGACCGCATCGTCTACCAGGAACGCGAGATCAACCTCGCCCCGCCCTGGAAGCGCATAAGCTTGGCGAACGCCCTGCGGGAGATGGGTGACGTGCCGCCCGAGATACACGGCGACCGGGAAAAGCTCATCGCCTTCGCGCGCTCGCGGCAGGTGCCGGTGGACGAGAAGGCCCGCACCGGCAAGATATTGACCAAGCTCTTCGACGTGCTGGTGGAGCCCCAGCTGGTGCAGCCCACCTTCATCACCCACTACCCCGTGGAGGTCTCGCCCCTTTCGCGGCGCTCCCGCAAGGACCCCTCCGTCACCGACCGCTTCGAGCTTTTCATAGCGGGCCGGGAGATAGCCAACGGCTTTTCCGAGCTTAACGACCCCGACGACCAGAGGGA
>JAKAGN010000108.1 GCA_021815525.1 Deltaproteobacteria bacterium | reverse complement strand
CGTAGAATAACTACGCCTCCGGTCCTTTTCCGCCTGCTTCCTTGCCAGCGGCTTTTTCGCTCAATCTCATGACGAAAATATTTTTGAGATAGGTTCAAAACAAATATCGAAAAAGGGGAATCAAATGAACCAGGAGCAGGCAAAAGGCAAATGGAACCAGCTGAAAGGCAAGGTAAAAAAAATCTGGGGCGAACTCACCGACGATGATTTAATCAAGGCCGAAGGCTCCGTGGACAAGCTCTATGGAATTATCCAGGAAAAGTTCGGCGATACCAAGGAGGCGATCAAGGCCAAGCTCGACAAGCTTCACCTGAAATAGCCAGGCGGGAACAACAAAGGTGGGGCGGCTTTCCGAAAAAGCCGGAAGAAAAGCGCTCCCAGCTTTCAACGCAAGGGCTTTCTCCAATTGCAGGTCCCATACATGCCGGGCCGGAAACCCCCATGACATGCAGGAGGGCTTGAATGATGCAAAAAATCAAGAGGCTGCAATGGGATTCAAAGTTCAGCGTCGGCTTTGATGAGCTTGATGAACAACACAAAAAACTCTTTGAAATAATCAATAAGGCTATGGGCGCCTATGAAACGCAGTCAAAAGACCTGATCGGCATTTTCACGGAACTGAGCGACTATCTTGGTTATCATTTCATGTCCGAAGAAAACATCATGGCCGAGATACGGTATCCAGGCCGAGAGCAGCACCATTTGAAGCATCAGGAATTCATCAAGAAGTTCATTGGGTTTCTTGACGATTACGAATCGGGCAAGGATAAGATTGCGCTAAATCTCTTGATTTTTCTCAGGGACTGGCTGTTCGAGCATGTCTTGAAAAATGAAGACCCCGGCTACTCGAAATTTTATAAGAAATCACAGAACAAAGAAAACCCGGATTCCAAACTTACGTGAACCCATCTCAACAATATGTTCATAGAACCTAATTCGACAGGATGGCAAGATGTCTGAAATGAAAGTCGGAGACAAAATATTACACAACTCTCATGGTCCGTGCCGTGTAACGTTTATCGGCACAGATTATATCGGTATAGTCACGGAAGATGGTCAAAATGGCATGATCCGAAAAGACTCCGGAGACTTTGCTCCCTGGAATGAAGAAGGCGAAGCTCTTTGGCGGACAGCCATTGATACCCAAGAGGCGCAAAAAGAAATTGAAGAGGAGAAGCCTTGGCCGGAGTCCACATTCAATTTTGAAACAGATGGAACCCCTCATTACATGGGCTCGCATTGGGATGCATTTTATGAACATGGGGTGAAAGAAATTATAGAGTATTTGCCGAAAATTGTTGAAACCGGCTATCCTGTCAGCGGCTTTGGCGATATGGATAATCCGCCCCGTTCGCTGCCGCAGTCCTGGATCACTGGCCACCATCGCATATGGCCTCAGCAGGACAGAGGCGCAATCGTGACCATCGCTGCTGATCACAAGAATAAACAAATGAGGGTTTGCACGCTCTTTCCGTTCTGGCCGGATGGAACATCTCACCGGCTGGTGATTCGGAAAGTCTCCATTTGGGAGAGCGGTGTCGAGGCGCAAATTTCCGTTGAGCTGGGGGATGCCGGCATCACCTTTTTCGATGCGCACTATTTGCTGAATCGAGGATGGTATGCGCAAGGAAAGGAATACGATTTCATTCTAACGGGGATTGCATACGATGCGAAACCAGCGGAAGATCGTGAAATGCCCTTTACTCCACATCCTGACCAGGTAGCCTGGGAAACCATGCTGGCGCGGCAGAGGGGCGAAGAACCGCCGGAAATGACAGGCTCCGTTCATCTTGGCGGCCTGGCTTGCCTGCTGCCCATTCCACAGTGGGACGCGGATGATTTCATGTTCCGCGGCCCCGTCAAAACGGTAAAGCCTTTTTCCGGCTTCCTTGGTCAGGACGGTTGGCTGGTTGGAGTGACGGTCATGCGTTTTTCAAATGCCCAGGCGGACGTTGACCTGAATATCGTCATAACGTCCAGGGCCTGGGCCGGAGAAGCAGCACCGGAAGTGGGGCAGGACATCGAGGGTGGCCTCTGGTTGCAGGGGTATCTCAAAAGGGCTTATTAACTCTAATCGAATCAGCCTTGAGGCATCGGAAACGGCCCGGCAAGCCGCCGGGGCCGGTCATGGTTCATGGCCCGCATGTTTCATGTTCCGCCGATAAAACGCCCGGCCCCGCCGCCCCCCGCATTCGCGGCCTTTTCGAGCCACGCGGCGACGCCCTTTTCGAGGGCTTCCCGCTCGTTGGCGCCGCCGCCCGCGGGGTCGAAGCGGCAGGCGTAGTAAATGTCGACCAAGGGCGGAAGAAGCTCCGCGCCCGGAGGCGGCGGGCTCAATCGCGCAAGGCGGCGCGCGAAGCGGCCCAGGGGCTCGGAGGCCGGCCTTTCGTAGCCAAGGGCGGCAAGCCGCGCCTCGATCCTTTCGAGCCCGGAGCGCCCGGATTTCACATCCTTTTTCCGGCCCTTCCTCGAAAGCCTAACCCGCCGAACCTTGTCCCCCTTCCTGAGGTTTCTTGCGAGGATAACGGCGAGCGGGACGAAGAGAATCCACACGAGGGGATTTTTGAAGCCCATCTTTTCCCTTCGCCACTCGGAAAAGGAAAAGGTAAGAAAGGAGAAGAGATCGGTGACCTTCTCCCAGTACGATCCGTTCCTTTCCAGCTCCTCCCAGCCCGGCGGCGTGGTGTCGAGGTCGCGCCACGCGCCGTCCGCGTAAACCAGCGCCCAGGCGTGGGCGTGCCTTTCCCGCACCACCAGCCATTTGCCGAGCCCCCCGGGCTCCGAGGCCAGGAAACCCGTGGCGTACCTGGCGGGAATGCCCGCCGCCCGGAGGAGAAGCACCGAGGCCGAAGCGAAGTACTCGCAGTGGCCGGCCCTATTGGTGGTGAGGAAGCGGGCCAGGGCCTCGCCCCTGCCGGCGCGGTCCTCCTTCTTCAGGGAGTACCTGAAATTTTTCACGAAGTAGTCCAAGAGCCTTTTCATGGCCACCGCCGGGCGCTCCGGGGAAAGGCCGAGACCGGACGCGGTTTTCGCCGCGAGGGCCGACAGGGCGCGGGGAACGGCCAGATCCGCGGGTTCGGGCTTGCCGTCCAGAACGCTCCTCTCGCCGAAGCGCGCCCGGTAGATCAGGAGAGAGGGCCCCTCCTCCACCCGGACCGCGCCCATCGCGTTCCGGGAAAGCTCGCCAACGGCTATGTTGTCCACAGCGAAGGCGCCGTTGGGGAGCTTCAAGAGGCCCTTGCCCTTCTTGAGAGCAAGGGCCACCGTGACCCTCCCCCTTTCCAGGCCCCCTGGGCCGAACCAGTAGCCCCCGTTCCTGGGGGCCACGATGGAAAAGGGCCGGCGGGCGGCGTGCCAGGTGGAGGCCACCAGGGTGTCGTAGCTCGCCTCCCTGAGGAGCAGGGGGCCTTTTACCCCGGCCTCCGCCTTCACCCGAAAAAGGATGCGGTCGGAAAACTTGAGGTCTTCGAGGTCCCCAAGGGCGGTGGCGTTGCGGAAGGGGTCGGCGTCCATGCGCAGGCGTTCCGAGTACCAGTCCACCAGCCGGTCCTCGAGATAGGCCTGGAGCCTGTAGAGGCAGGAATGGCAGCCCACTCCCAGGAAGGACGCGGCGAGGGCGGCGACCATCCAGGTGCGGGGGGAGTATCTCCTGGACCTCTCTCCGAAGAGGGCTAAAGAGGTAAGGATCACGAGACCCAGGTAGAAGAAGGGCGTTCGCGCGTTGGCGAAGCTCGCGCACAGGAGGCAGGCCGCGAAGTAGAAGGGGCTGAGGTCGGCCCTCGAGGCCCCGGCCATTGCGCTTCCCGGCCTTTTCTTCCGGGCGCTCCAGAAGATGGCCCCCATGTCCACGCCCTTTTCCATTCCGAACACCTGGGCCGCCGTCAGGGGGAAAAGCACCAGGGGAAGCAGGCGCAGGACCAAAAGAAGGGCCGCCACGGGCTTCTGGGTGACGAGGAGATAGGCCGTGAGCCCCGCGAAGAGGATGGAGGAAAGGTCCGAGATGCGGACGTAATCCTTGGAGGAGAAGTCCCAACGGTTCCTCACCAGGAAGGAGGCCGCGGGGATGAGGGCCATGGGGACGGCCAGGAAGAGCATCTGGACCTGCCAGCCCCAGAAGAGTATGGCGGCGGACAAAAGGAGGGGGCTCGTTCTCATGGGAAGAGAAACCCCTCCTCCGGGCCGCCGGCCCTGACGGGATGAAACCTCGCCGGATCGTCCAGCAAGGGCCCCGGCTCCGGGGCTTTTTCGCCCTCCCACAGTACGAATACCTCGAGGGACATCCCAAGGGCCCGCAGGCGCTTCACGAGCCCCCGTCTCGCCTCGTCCCAGGCGAGAAGCACGAGGATGCAGCCGCTGATGTAGGGCGCGCGCGAAAGGACTGCGTCCGCGAGCAGCTCGAAGGGCTTGTCCCCGCTCACCGAAACGGAGGCCAGTATCTCGAGAAGGCTTTCGGTGGAGCCCTGCCCCCTTCCGGCCGAGACGCAGAAAGCCTTGGCCCCCACGAAGAGGAGATCCAGGAGCGACTCCTGGGTGCGGACGGTGGCCGCGTAGGAAGCGGCCAGGGACACGGCCTTCTCGAAAAGGGGGCTTCCGAAGGGAAGCCCGAAGGAGTCCAGCACCAGGGCGTGGCGCACGTAGAACTCCTCCTCGTACTCCCTCACCACGGGCTTTCCGGTCCTGGCCCAGCTTTTCCAGGAGATGCGCCGCAGCGAGTCGCCGGGCCTGTAGTCCCTAAGCGACAGGAACTCCTCCGAGTCCCCCACCGAGGCCGCAAGGTGCACGCCCTGGGGGTGGTGCTTCCGAAGCCCCGGAAGATTAAGGCGCGGCACGGGAAAGCGCCTGGGGAGCACCATGAGGGACTGGGGGATGGAGACCGGCGCCAGGCTCGCGCAAAGCCCGAAAACGTCGGGCCGGGCCACGGTGAGGCCCGAAAAGCGCAGGATGCCCCTCCGGGTGGGGGTGATGGGCATCTTAACCTCCACCGAGCCTCCGGGGGGAATTGGAGGCACCGCCCGGCGGTGAAGCACCGCGCCCCGCTTCCGCTTCAAGAGCCACACCCACCGGTGCCAGCCCCCCGCCCGGTCGAAGAGGTTCCGGGTCATTTCCAGGGGCTCCCTCGCGGCGTAAAACTCCGAAAGGGTGGGCCTGGGGTCCTCCATGTCCTCCCAGACCCAGAGGCCCTTTTGAAACCTCTTCGACGGGTTCCTGATGACTACGGTGTAGGAAAAGGCGTCGCCGCAGGTGGCGTGGCGGGGGAGCGAGCGAACGGCCGAAAAGTCGAGCCTTGAAAAGGCGCTCCATAAAACCGAGACGCAAAGGAGGGAAAAGAGAAACGAAAAAATCTGGTAAGCGAGGGTGGCCTTGGTGTTCATTCCCACCAGGGCCGTGACGCCAAGGGCCAGAAAGACCCAGCGGCCGGGCCTGGTGAAGCGCCTGACGGACCACTGCCACACGGAAAAGGCCAGGCGGAAGTTACGATATGTGGATCGTTTTATCATCTCAGGCCGGAACGGGGATGGTTTTCAATATCTCCTCCACCACGTCCCGGCTCGTCCGCCCGGAAAACCTGGCCTGGGGGTCCAGCACCATGCGGTGGGCAATGACCGGCACAGCCACGTCCTGCACGTGCTCCGGGGTCACGAACTCGATCCCGTCGAAAAGGGCCAGCGCCTGGGCGGTCTTGACGAGCGACAGCGAGGCCCTCGGGCTCGCGCCCAAAAGGACCCCCGGGGCCGTGCGGGTGGCCCGCACGAGGTCCACCACGTAGCGCTTGATCTCCTCCGAAACCCTTACCCTCCCCACGGCCGCCTTGAGCATCAGGACGTCCCCGCGCCCCGCCACCGGCTCGATGGACTCGAGCGGGTGGAGCCCCTTCTGGTCCGAGATGATGGAAACCTCCTCCTCCGGGGTGACGTAGCCTAAGGAAATCTTCATGCCGAAACGGTCCATCTGGGCCTCCGGCAGGGGGTAGGTGCCGTGGGACTCCACGGGGTTCTGGGTGGCCAGGACGAAAAAAAGCTCGTCCAAGGCGTGGCGCCTGCCGTCCACGCTCACCTGGTTTTCCGCCATTGCCTCTAGGAGCGCGGACTGTGTCCTGGGGGAGGCCCGGTTGATCTCGTCGCCCAGGAGGATGTTGGTGAAGACCGGGCCCTCGTGGAAGTGGAAGGCCTGCTCCTTCTGGTCGAAGACCGTGACGCCCAGGATGTCGGAGGGCAGGAGGTCCGGGGTGAACTGCACCCTTTTGAAGCGCGCGTCGATGGAGCGGGCGAGCGCCTTGGCCAGGGTGGTCTTTCCCGTTCCGGGGGAGTCTTCGATGAGGAGGTGTCCGCCGCTGGCGAAGGCCGCCAGCACCAGCCTCAGGGCCCGTTCCTGACCGCGGATCACCCGCGATACGTTGTCGTGGATTCTCCGGTAGGCGTCCTTCGGGGAAAGGCCCCGAAACCCGTTCTCGCCTTGGGTCATGTCAAGCTTTCCTGGTTTTGCGTTGCCATCTTCGCGCCGTTCCATGCAAAGTCCGAACACAAAATCGGCGTCGCATACGTTTTTCGTACGCGACGCCGAAAAAACAGCCTCCGCGGTGAGTTTCGGCGGGGCAAAGCACCCGTCACACCGGTAGCTCTATCTTCTCCTTTCCACGCTTCTTCCTATTCCTCCACAGTGACCCGGATCACCTTCACGGGCGTGACGGGCCGGTCGCTGGGGCCCGTGGCCACCTTTCCGATCTTGTTCACGACGTCCATTCCGTCGGTTATGCGGGCGAAGACCGGGTGGCGGGAGGGGCCGGGGCTGAACCAGTCCAGGTAGTCGTTGTGCACGAGGTTGATGAAGAACTGGGAGCCGCCGGAGTTGGGCCGCCCGGTGTTGGCCATGGAAAGCGTCCCGGGCTCGTTGGAAAGCTTGGCTTCCGGGGGGAACTCGTCTTCGATGGAGCCCCAGGGAGGGCCGCCGGTGCCGGCCCGGGAGCTTTTGGGATCGCGGCTTTCGGGGCACCCGAACTGGATCATGAAGTTCTCGATGACCCGGTGGAAGTGGAGCCCGTCGTAAAAGCCGCTTTTCACGAGCTTCATGAAGTTTTCGGCCGTTTTCGGCATCTTGTCCAGGTAAATCTCCGCCATGAAGTCGCCCATGGTGGTTTCGAAAAGCGCGATGGGATTGGCCACGGAATCTTTCTCCTTGGGTTGGGGGGCGGGAAACGCGCCGGAGCTTCAAGCACCGGACGCGTTTCGCCACCCCCGGTGCGCGCCTTGCGCGGCGCGCCGTCAGATGTTGTAGTTGGGCTCGTCGGCTTCCTCGTAGGGCTCGGACGCAGGCTCGGCCGCGGGCGCGGGGGCCTCCCCGTCCCCGTTTTCGGGAGCCGGGCCCTGCTCCTCCAGCGCCTGCGCGGGCTCCGCGTCGATGGGCTCGTCAGACGGCGGTTGGGCGTCGAAGGACCGCTCCTCCTCCTCCTCGCCGCTGTACTCATCCTGGTCCTCGTCGCCCTCGTGCCGGCCCACCCGCTGGGCAGCGCCGGCCTTGCCGTTGGCGGGCGGCCGCTTGATCTCGAAGTCCAGGACCAGGCCCTCGTATATCTCGGAAAAATCGATGCCGGGGTTCAAGTCCGTGAGGTGGAAGTAGTAGTCGCCGGCCTCGGTGGCGAGGAAGCCGAAGCCGCGGTCCGCGAAGAGCTTCTTGACCGGCCCCGAAAGACGCCGGCCGGCCGGCATGGCGGGAAAGGACGGCGCGGCGGGCTGGACGGCGGAAAAGTCCTCGGCCGGCGCGGGCTGGGGCGCGGCCACGTAGCTCTGCTCGGCCGCCAGCTTCTGGCGCGAGGCCTCCTGGCGGCAGGAGTCGCAGTAGAACTTCTGGCCCTTGCGGGGGTGGAAGGTGGTCCACACCAGGGGGTTTCCCCTGTGCATGGGGGATTCGCACTTGAGCTGGTGGCGCTCCCACTTGAGCTCCAGCTTCTGGAGGAGGTCGTCGAGCCAAATGATGTCGAAATCCTTGACCCGCGCGTCGTCGTGGGGATCGGCGAACTCGGGGGCGCAGGAGTTCTTGATGCTGGCTATGGCCACCCGCTTTCCCAGCTTCCGCACGCTCTGGAGCATGGGCATGAAGTCGCGGTCGCCCACCACCGCGATGGCCAGATCG
>JAKAGN010000107.1 GCA_021815525.1 Deltaproteobacteria bacterium | reverse complement strand
GAAGGGGAAAACCTTTTCGCAGAAAAGGTTTTCCCCTTCCCCTCCCCCCGCGATCCTTTCCTCTGCTTAATCCCAAATTCCGTGGGCGTTGGTGCCGCAGTCGGGGCAGGCGCCGTTTTTGAGGCGGTTTTGGCGGACGGTGAAGCCGGAGCGTTCGATCAGGAGGGCCTTGCAGTGGTGGCAGTGGGTGTTTTCTCCGCCCTGGCCCGGGATGTTTCCCACGTAGACGTAGCGGAGGCCCGCGTCGCGGCCGATGCGCCGGGCCTCGAACAGGGCCGTGGGCGGGGTCCGGGGGCGGTCCAGGAGCTTGTAGGCGGGGTGGAAGGCGGAGATGTGCCAGGGCACCTGGGGTCCAAGCTCGCGGACGATGAAGCAGGCCAGCTCCGCCAGTTCCTTGGGGTCGTCGTTGGCGCGCGGGATGAGCAGCGTGGTGACCTCCACGAAGATGCCCTTCTTCACCATTCGTTTCAAGGTGTCGCAAACGTGGGCGAGCTTTCCGCCCACCATCCCGCTGTAGAACTTCTCGTTGAAGGCTTTTAAGTCCACGTTGGCGGCGTCCAGAAAGGGCGCGATCATCTCGATGGCCTCGGGCGACTCGTAGCCGTTGGTCACGAAGACGTTCTTCAAGTTCTTTTCCTTGGCCAGCTTGGCGCAGTCGTACGCGTACTCGAAAAAGACCGTGGGCTCGGTGTAGGTGTAGGAGATGCTCCGGCATCCCTCGGCCAGGGCCGCGGCCACCACCTTGTCGGGCGGGAAGAGGTCGCCAAGCACGACGCCTTTGTGGTCGGCCGGCATCTGGGCGATGTCGGAGTTCTGGCAGAAGCGGCACTTAAAGTTGCAGCCCACCGTGGCGATGGAGTAGGAGCGGCTGCCGGGCAAAAAGTGGAAGAGGGGCTTTTTTTCGATGGGGTCTATGTGCCGGGCGATGGCCCGGGCGTAAACCAGGGTGTGGAGGACGCCGTCGCGGTTTTCCCGTACGGCGCAGATGCCGCGCTTTCCCGGGGCTATGGTGCAGCGGTGGCGGCACAGCCGGCAGCGGACCTCTCCGTTTTCGAGCGCCTCGTAAAGAAAGGCCTCCATGAGTCACCTCGCTTGCGGCCCTTGGGGAAGACTCCGGGCCCTTTATTCTGATCCGTTCCGGAATGGGGGCTTCAAAAAAATTTCACCCGGAGTCAGCTTCTCGGATTTCCCGCCCTTCAGTGAGAGCACCAGCGGCCGGGTGCGGTAGCGGGGACGGCACTCGGCCACAACTGCGGCGAAGGCCCCGAAGGGAAGCGCCTGGACGCGGGCCGAGCCCTCGATGGAAAGCGTCCTGGGGGAAAGCCGCAAGGGAAGCTGCCAGACCGTGCCGCTCCGCATGGGGACGTTTCCCAGGCTTTCCGTCACGAGCCTTTTGACCTCCCACACCGAAAAGAATCGGGCCCGGCCGTAAACGGAGGGGATGAAGAGTGATTTCACCCGGCGTTCGAGGTTTTTGACCGCGTAGCGGTTGAGAAACGCGACGATTACATGCCGGGAGGCCACCCGGGCCGCCTCGGCGATCATCTGCCCGGGGGACTCGGAAAACTCCAGCGACGTGATGAGGGCCACCGCGTCGAAGGAGTTGTCCTCGAAGGGCAGTTCCTCCCCGAAGGCGCGGTGCAGCTCGGCGGAAGGCCCTAAAAGCGCCCGGGCCCGGGCCAGCATGGCGGCGGAGGGGTCCACGCCCGTTACGGACAGGCCCCTGTCCCGGCAGAACTTCAGGAACCAGCCCGTGCCGCAGCCCACGTCCAGCAGGCGCGCGCCGGGCCGGAAATCGTAGAGCCTCGAAAGAAGCGAGGTCTCCAGATCAGCCAGGGCGCGGTTGTCCGGATCGGCGAACCAGGCGTCGATATGCAAGGAGTCTTCATGGTCGAACACGTATCCCATGAGGCCTTTTTTACGACAAGCCTCGCTCCTTGACAAGCCCAAAGCGGCGGAGATGAGGAGTCTTCAGAATGACGGGGAGGAGCGGGAAGGGAGGAGAAACCTTTTATCCACAAAAAGGTTCCCCCTCCCCCCAAGATGGAAGGGTTGACGCCGGGGCCGGTGGATCAATCCTCGTCGCGGCCGTCGTCGCTGTCGGAGCAGTCATCACCCCGCATGAACTGGCTCAAGGGGCGCACCACGTAATGGCCCTTCAGACCCGAAACCTGCTCGAAACGCTTGGCCGAAAGGCGCAGCATTACGCGCTTGGGCAGCTTTCCCGTGGCGTGCTCGATGGCGAGGTGGTGGCGGGGCCGCAAAAGCACCCGCACAACGCCGTGCCGCTTGGCCTTGGCCCGGGCCATGGCGAAGCGGTACATGCCGGGCGGGATGCGGATGAACACCATGTCGCCCTTGTCCGTCTTTTTCACGAAGCAGATGCGGGCAAGGTCATCGGCATCCAGGTCCTTGTCGTCGGAGGCCTGGTCCGCGGCCGAGTAGTCATCCCCACCACCGCCGCTCTCTCCGGCTGAAACCCCGGTCTCCTGGCGCACCCTGTCGCCTATCCTGGCCCATGCCACCCCGGCCGCCAGGAAAAGCGCCACCATAACTACGGCCCACACGGCAAAACCTCTCTTCATGCCCGTCTCCTTGGCTTGAGCGTTGGAAAAAAAGAGGGCCGGCCGGCGCCTGCGCGGTCGTCCGCCCCTCGTGGATTCCTATGGTCCTGTCTCAAACGGGTTGTGGCGGCGCCCTTAAGGTGCTGGCTTATGGCAGAAGTTCAAATAAATTTTAGCATCCGTTCAAAAATATTGTCAAGATCAAACCCATGCGGAAGCAAAGGGGCCGCGCCTCATCAAACAGGGAAAACGCCCCTCCAAATCGCCTATCGCCCGGCGGGCTCCTTCCTCTCCTCCTACTTTTCCGCGGCCTTGGGTGCGGCCGGCGCCTTGGCTTCCGCTGCAGGCGGAGCAGCGGGAAGCGCCGGCTTAACGGCCCTGGCAAGGGCGAGGCCCCGGTCCAGAAGCCCGATGGATTCCTCGGAAAGCGAAACGGCCTCGGCCGCGATGGCCTTGGCATCCTTGTTGTAGACGTCGGCCTGGGCCTTTTCGATGGCCGCCCGGAAGCGGATCATGGCCGCCCGCGCCGTTCCGGTCACGGCGCCGTCCCTGCCGCGGCTTTCATAGAGGCACACCAAGGCCCCCTTTTCGAGGTTCTCCTTGATGATGATCATGGCGGTCTGCTGCCGGTCCGGGACGACGGCCGCCGCCAAGGCCGCCATACGTCCGGCCAGCTCATCGAATTTCTTGTTATTTTCAGCGAGCTGAGCCGCAAGTCCCACCGACGGGCGGGCCGCCTTCGGCGCCGGCTCCTTTTTTCCACAAGCCGAACAGAGGACAGCCAGGCAAAGCAGGGCAGAGAGGCAGGCCGCGACTCGCTTCATGAATGGATCTCCTCGTTTTTGCGCGGTTTCACCGATGCCGCGCAAGGCTTATGGGTTAAAACCGATAGGGGCGGCCCGGAGGCCGGAACAGCCCTAATCTCCCGGATTTTTCCGGTACGTTCGGGTTCTTGCTGTGATTTTTTTATAATCATAGCACGAGGCGGGATCGGCATTCAAGCGATTTGGCCGAAGCGGGGATAAAAGCATCTGTAGGAAGCGCACGGAAAACGGGCGGAAAAAAAGCGGGCGGAAGGCCGTAAAGCCTCCCGCCCGCTTGCGGTCTAACGGATGTTCTCAGGCGCTAGGGCTTAGAAGTAGTACTTCCACCCAAAGGAAGCCTGGAAGGCGTTCAGGTCAAAGCTCGGAGACCCGGCGGTGTCCTTGTCCTTGGTGCTGTTCCAGGTGTAGCGGAGGTCAAGGCCCAGGCTGTTGTTGGCGTTCACCATGTACTCGGTGCCGCAGTTAACCAGGAAGCCGAACTTGTCCTCCAGGTTGGGATCGTCCTTCGAGTCCTTGGCGCTCAAGTCGTTGATGTAGTAGCCGGTGCCCAGGCCCACGTAAGGCATCCACGCACCCACGGTGGGCTGGTAGCGGACCGTGAGCAGGATGGGGATCTGGGTCAGGTCGCCGATGTCCTGGGTCACGCCGCTGGCCTTGGCGTCCACCTGAGCCTTGCAGTACTCGACCGCTCCCTCGACCGCCCAGTCCTTGGCGAAGAAGTAGGTGAGGTTGGCGCCGTAAAAGGCCGCGCCGCCCGGATCGAGCTTGACGCCGTCCACCGTGTCGCCGGCGTACCCGGCATAGCCCACGCGAAGCCCTAGGCCCACTTTGCCGGCATCGCCCGCGAAGGCGGCCTGTGACGCGAAAAACAACATGACGGCCATGCATGCGATGGAAATGATCTGTTTCCTCATGGTACATCCTCCTTTTGTTTGTTTTGACATGAAGCGCCGCCCCGTCCCCTCTCCTCAAAGGCGACGAGGCGTTCGGGAAAGGATGCGCCGCCGACCGCCAGCGGCTGCAGTTCTTCCCAGTATCTTATTAACCTGTTTCCTTATTTTATACAAGCAAATTTTAACGTAATTTGTAAGCCTTCAGTCAAATGGATCCAAAAACCTTCTGGCGGCATGGTTTGCGTTGACGCCCTGGTTTCGGGCGCCGGGGGGATGGATGCGAAGCCTGGCGGGTTGGGAAAAATGGACTCTGTGCAGATTGGTCAAGGCCCGGCCGCTCTATTTTTATATTTGAAGGCAACTTGGCATGAGCCCCATCCCCCCTCCGGCTTTTCCCGAAAAAATGCACCGGGTAGCCAGATCAGCCCATAACCAACTTTTTATCATTTAATTTCAGTATGATAGAAATAGAGCAAAAAAACGCTTGACAAGGGGGAAGGACTTGGACTATTTGTCAGTACAGTTGTACGAACAATTATTCAAACAATCGAAACTACGTTTAACCGTAAACATGTTTTTACATGCAAGCAAAAGGAGAAACCCCATGACCACCGCGCACGCCACGGACTCCAGGCGGCATCTTCCCCCCCGGCACCCCGGCGCAGTCCTCATCTCGGACAGGGGCGGAAAAATCCTCTCCACCCGGCCGCGAAAATAGGAAAGGCGATCCCTTGCCGGCGAATCCGGCGGGGCTGTCCAAAAGGAGGCCACCATGAACACCGACACCCGCGCCTGCGCATCGCTCAACCACCTGGAGCTGCGGCTCCTGGGCTTCTTTCTTCTGGCGAGCACCCTTTTCATCCTGGTTCTGGGAACGGCGGGCTATCATGTTTTTTCGCGTTACCGCCCGCTCATCTCGGACCTTTTGGCCCTGCACCTTAGGCTCAACAAGGCCATGATGGTCTCCATAGACGACACCTTCCCGGTATCCACCCATTTCAACCAGGACGTGTCCGTGGGCCTTAAAACCGACATCCCGATCCGGGTGCCCATCTCCCACGTGCTCACCGTGCCCATCGACGAAACCTTCACCATTCCCTTCGCGGAGCCCTTCTCGGTGAAGCTGGACCATCCCCTTTCCATAAAGGGCAACGTGCATGTCAAGACGGACCTGCCGCTCGACACCAAGATCGACGTCATGATCGCGGGCATCAAGCACCGGCTGCCCATCAAGGCCGTGATCCCCATCGACATCACCTTCCCCATGAAGGAAAGCTTCGCGGTGGACTCGGAGATGAGCCTGCACATGGTAAGGCCCATGCCCATCCACATCAAGAAGACCTTGAAGGCGCCCGTGAAATTCGTGGTGGAAGGGGTGATGCCCCTCAATCAGCGGATCTCGGTGCCGGTCTCCGCCGACCTGGCCTGCCGCGTGAAAATGAAGCACGACCTGCCCCTTCTCATGAACCTCGACATGAGCCTGGACGACTGGGGCAAGGGGATCGCCATGCGCCCAAAAGCGATGGGGATTTCGACGGGGGCCGAGATGCGCGGGCCCGCGCTTCCCTGGCCCTTCCGATAGCAGGCAGCTAAAAGAGGAAGGATTCGCGGGATGGTGGGGCTCTTCTTGAAAAAGGAAGCCCCCCATCCCGCATTTTAATTCAGTAGCAAACGGGCACGCAGGAGCAGGTCTCGGTCACCGTGCCGCACTTTTCCTTGGCGTCCTCGTAGCGGGCGCGGGTCTGGGTCTTCTGCATTCCCGTGCTCGCCGGCGGGGTTTCATCGCTCCGGGCCCTGCCCTTCTTGTCCGGGGGCGGCTTGGCGGCCTCCCGCTCCCTGGACAGCGCCTTTTCGGCCTCGTCGGCGGCCTGGCGCGCGCGTTCCTCCTCGCGGCGGCCGATGGCGAGCGACTGGCGGGCGTAGGCCTCCTCCACCTCCACCTGCACCGACTCCCGGTACGAGCGGGAGATGTCCACGGACGCGATGGGAAGAGCCACTGTGCCATAGCCGGATCTGTAGTAGATCATATCCTCCTCGACCCAGCTCTCCTCGCAACGGATGACGCCTCCGCTCTTGAGCTGTATGACCCGGAGGCTCACCGGGAGGTCGTCGGGGGAATCTATGGAAAAATCCTCCATGAAAAAGGCTGCCGAGCCCGGCCGCAAGTTCCGCGCAACGGCTGAGAGCACAGCCCGGTCGGCCGAGGTGGAGGGGGTGATCCGCACGCAAGCCTTGGAGCCCTTCTGGGTGGCGCGGGCGCAGACCGTGCCGCCGTCCTTGGAAACGCTCGCCACCTTGCCCAGGGAGGCGACGGGATAAGGCTTGGGGACCGCCCGGGAGCCGCGGGGCATGAGGAATACGGCCAGGTCGTCGGGTTTCACGGCCTGGTCGAAGTGGCCCACGGCCTGCCGGCCAGCGCCGCGCGCAGGAACCGCCTTGACGCACCAGTGACGGGTGGTGCCAGCCTCCTGAATGATGGCCACGTCGGCCATGTAATCCACCGCAATGATTACGCCCGCGATGGCGGTCCAGCCCGATTCGGGCTTCGATTCCTGGGCCGCGGCGCGGCCGGGCGGCGCCGCCAGGACAGCGAGCCCGGCGGCCTGGGCGAAAAGGGCGAGCTTCAGGAAGCCCCTGCGGCCCATTGCCACCCCGGGAGCCCTTTCCGCAAATTGCGCGACGTCGTAAACCGCCACGGTTTCGCGGCCCTCCTCATCAACCGAGGAGACCTCGAAACGGGGATCGAAGATAGGACGATCGTCGGGCTTGTCCATCGCGGTCCTTTCCTTGGAATATTCCTTTATGTTTCAAGGTGTTGGGATAGCTCCAGCGCGATGCGCCCCCCAAGCGCGCGGGCCTCGGAGAGGGCCGTGGGGTGATCGGAAATGGCTCCCTTTTTCTCCACCCGCCGGTAAAACAGGCCGCCCCGGTACTCGCGGTCCAGGGCGTCGCAAAAATACCGGGCCGCAAGCTCGCAGCCGGAAAAAAGGTTCTCGCCCCGGCTCGCGCCCACCGCCAAGAGCCAGCCGGTGCCGGAATCGTAGACCTTCCGGGCCGCACCCTGCTTCCTCAAAAGCCTCCCCGACCACAAGGCCTGGCAGCGGTCCACCAGCGCCTTCAGCTCCGAGGGAAAGCCGTAGAAGAAGACCGGCGAGGATAGAACCACCGCCGAGGCCCGGGAGATGGCCTCGTAGACCTGGTCCATGTCGTCGCGGATAACGCACGTGCCGGTCTCGTCGCAGCCGCCGCACTCCAGGCACCCGTGGATTTTGAGCTTGCGGCTGTAGAGGACCGTGGTTTCGGCCCCGGCGTCGCGGGCGGACGCGAGAAGGGCGTCCAGGAGGATGTCCGAGTTACCGCCCTTGCGTGGGCTGCCGTAGATGCCGAGAATCTGCGCCATATAATCTCCGTCAGTAAACTCCCGCGCGGTGGAGGACCACGTCCAGCAAAAGCCCGCCGAGAAAAAGCATCCCGAAAAGCCTGCAGTAAACGAAGGCCACCGCGGACAAAAAAAGCGGCCAGACGTTGGGCGGAAGCTCCTCCGGGGGCTCCGTGGGCCGGGGCTTGGAGTAGATGCCAAGCGCCCAGACGAACTTGGGAAGCGCCAGGAACACGAGGAGGATCGCCGGACCCAGCACTCCCGCGGCCGCCAGGATGCCTATCAGGAGGTACTGGAAGAACCACAGGCCGATGGTGGAAAGGCGCGCCCGCCGCTCCCCCAGGATGACCGGCAGCGTCCGCACGCCCTTTTTTTCGTCCTCGACGAGCTTGTCCGTGTGCTTGCCGAAAAGGACCGTCGTGGGCCCCACGGCGTAGGCCAGCGACACGGCCGCGGGTCCCCAGCTCCAGTGCCCGCCGGTGGCGGCTAGGTAGGTTCCCCCCACCATGA
>JAKAGN010000106.1 GCA_021815525.1 Deltaproteobacteria bacterium | reverse complement strand
CGCGGCCTTGGAGAGCAGGAAGGCCTCCCGGACGAGGCCCCTGTCGGGCGGCAGGCCGGCCACGTCCTCGTTGCGGCCGAAGAAGACCGATTTCCGCACGGAGACGCCGTACTCGGCGGCAAGGGGCGTGAAGGGCTTGCCGGCCGACAGGGCCGTCACGAACTTTTCAGCCACGGATTTCGCCATGTCCCGGGCCTTCTGCTGGGCAAGGTCGGCCATCACGCGATCCTTGACGGCCTCGAAGGGCGGGATTGACGCCTTCTTCTTGTCCAGGACCTGGACGATGTAATAGGCGCCCGGAAGCTGGATGGTGTCGGAGATTTCGCCCTTTTCCAGCTCGAAGGCGGCCTTGGCGAACTCCGCGCCGTTAGGCATCCCGGCCGGGCCGCGGGCCGTGAAGTAATCGGTCGAAAGGAGCGCCATGCCAAGCTTGCCGGCCGCCTCCCCCAGTGTCTTGTACCCCAGGGTGACGCCCTCGGCGTCCTGGGCCGCCTTGAAGGCCAGGTCGTCGGCGTCGTCGAAGGCGAGCTTGGCCCGGATGCGCCCCTCGGCCTCGGCGAAGGAGAGCTTGCGGCCCTCGTTGACCTTTTCAACCTGGATGATGTGCCATCCGAACTGGGTGCGCACCGGCTCGGATATTTCGCCGGGCTTCATGGAGAAGGCCTTGTCCGCGAAGGGCTTCACCATGGTCTTGTACTCGAAGGTGCCGAGATCCCCGCCCCGGGCCTTGCTGGGGTCGTCGGAGTACATGGATGCGAGCTGGGCGAAGTCCTCGCCGGCCTTGGCCCGCTTTTCTATTTCGAGGGCCTTTTGCCGGGCCGCCTCGTCCACCTCCTTGGGGGCCTTCTCGTCCACCTTGATGAGTATGTGCCGGGCGGAAACGGTCTTGGGCACGTCGAACTCGGAGCCCTTCTCGTCGTAGTAGCTCTTAAGGTCCTCCTGGGGGATGTCCACCTTGGCCGCGTAGTCCTCGGGCCGGAAGGCGAGGTAGGCCACCTTCATGACGGGCTCGGTCTTGTAGTCGTCCTCGTGCGCGTCGAAGTAGGCCCTGGCCTCCTTTTCGGTGGCCGCGGCCGGGGTGTAGCGGGAGGGCTCGAAGGCCACGTAGTCCACCGCGATCTTGCGGCCGTCGGCCTCGAAGCGGGCAAGGACCTCCGCGTCGGCGGTGTCCGAGGCCGCGCCCACGAAGTCCTGGAGCTTGCGCCGCATCAGGGTCTCGCGGGTGCTCTGCTCGAACTCGGCGCGGCTGTAACCTAGGCTCCGGAGGATTCCCAGGTAGCGCTCCTCGGAGAAGCCGCCCGTGGCCGAAAACACGGGGAGCGCTGAAATTTCCGCCCGCAGCTCCTCGTCCGTCACCGAAAAGCCCAAGGCCGCCGCGGCCTGGGTCCAGACGCGCGCCTCGACGAGCTGGTCCACGGCCTTGCCCTTGAGGTCCAGGCTTTTTTCCATTTCGCCGAACTTGTCCTTGAACCGGTCCTGGTAAAAGTCCCTGAGGTTCTTGTAGGCGTGGTTGAACTGGGCGTGGGTGATGCGCTCGCCGTTCACGGTGGCGACCCAATCCTTGTTCTTGCCCGCGAAGTTGCCCATGCCCCAGAACACGAACACGAGGACGATGGAGCCCAGGATGATTTTTATGATCCAGCTCGTTGCGTGCTTTCGCATGAAGCTCAGCATGTTGGAAAAATCCTTTCCATTTTTTCGGACCCCGGCGGGATGCGGGCCGCTTCCGGCTTAGGAAAACGGCGCGGCGCAGGCTGCGCCGGCGCGCTCCCGGTATAGGTTGAGCCGGCCCCCGGCGGCGGCGGCGCGGCGTTCTTCGTCGTTTAGGTCCAGGCGCACCGAAAAGCGCGCTCCGCGCGTTTCGTTCACTACGGTGAGGGCATCCTCCAAAAGAAGCCTTGGCCCGGCATCGGGGATCAGGAGCCGGTCGCCGGCGGCGATGCGGTTTTTGTCCGCCGGATCATCGAAGAGCAGGGGCAGAATGCCGAAGTTTATGAGGTTCGCCCTGTGGATCCGGGCGAAGGAAAGCGCCATCACCGCGCGGACGCCCAGGTGAAGGGGCGCCAGCGCCGCGTGCTCGCGGCTGGAGCCCTGGCCGTAGTTCTCTCCGGCCACTATGAAGCCGCCCCCGGCCTTTTCGGCCCGTTCCGCGAAACCCGGGTCCATGCGCGAGAAAACGTAGCGGGATATGGCCGGCACGTTGGAGCGGAACTGGAGGATGTGGGCCCCGGCGGGCATGATGTCGTCGGTCGTCACGTTGTCGGAAAGCGAAATCAGGACCTCGCCCTCTATCGTATCCTCGATGGGCCGGCCCAGGGGAAGCGGCTTGATGTTGGGGCCCCGCAGTATCTCCACGTTGCAGGAATCCGCCTCCGGGAAGATGAAGAGCCCGTCGTGGCGCGGGAATTTTTCGGGCATGGGGATGGACGGGGCCTCCCCGAGGCCGCGCGGGTCGGTGAAGACGCCGGTGACGGCCGCGGCGGCCGCGGTTTCGGGGCTTACCAGAAAGACCCCGGCGTCGGCGGTGCCGCTGCGTCCCGCAAAGTTGCGGTTCACCGTCCGGAGCGTTATACCGGCGCTGCCCGGGGCCTGGCCCGTTCCGATGCAGGGCCCGCAGGCGCACTCCATAATGCGCGCGCCGGCCTCTATGAAGTGGCGGAGGAGCCCCTTTTCGGCCAGCATCAGGAGCACCTGGCGGGAGCCCGGGGCCACAACCAGGCTGGTTTCCGGGTGGACCTTGCGGCCTTCGAGGATTTTGGCGACCGTGGCCAGGTCCTTGTAGGAGGAGTTGGTGCAAGAGCCTATGACGACCTGGTCCACCTTGAGGCCCGAAAGCTCCGAGACCGGGACCACGTTGTCGGGCGAGTGGGGGCGGGCCGCAAGGGGCGCGATTTCGGCGAGGTCGAGCGCCAGTTCCTCATCGTAGACCGCGTCCGGGTCCGCCTCAAGGGGCGTGAAATCTTCCGCCCGGCCCTGGGCCGCCAGGAAGCGGCGGGTTTCGGCGTCGCTTGGAAAAATCGAGGACGTGGCCCCAAGCTCGGCCCCCATGTTGGTGATGGTGGCGCGCTCGGGGACGGAGAGGCCCGCAACCCCGGGGCCGGCGTACTCGAAGACCTTGCCCACGCCGCCTTTTACGCTCAAGCGGCGCAGAAGCTCCAGGATCACGTCCTTGGCGGCCACCCAGGGCGAAAGGCGGCCGGAAAGGTTCACCTTTACGAGCCTCGGGCCGGGCACGGAAAAGCGTTCGCCCGCCATTGCCAGCGCCACGTCCAGGCCGCCGGCGCCCATTGCGAGCATACCCATGCCGCCCGCGGTGGCGGTGTGGCTGTCGGCCCCCAGGAGGGTTTCGCCGGGCCTTGCGAAGCGTTCCAGGTGGAGCTGGTGGCAGATGCCGTTTCCGGGCGGCGAATATACCGCGCCGAAGCGCGCCGCGGCCGTGCGCAGGAAGCGGTGGTCGTCGGCGTTGGCGAAGCCGGTCTGGAGGGTGTTGTGGTCCACGTATGAAACGCTAAGCCGCGTCCTTACCCGCGGCGCGCCCAGGGCCTCGAACTGGGCGAAGGCCATCGTGCCGGTGGCGTCCTGGGTAAGGGTCTGGTCTATGGGTATGGAAAGGGGCTCGCCGGGGGCCGGCAGGGGCCCTGCGCCGTGCGCGGCGAGAATTTTTTCGAGAAGGGTTTTTCCGGGCATGAGGCGTTCGGACTCCGGCGGATTATATAATCGTAAAATGTTATCAAAATCGGAGGATGCCGTCAATAAAGGAGGGGGTCCTGCTTCGCGTTCTTTTCGATTTTCATTCCCACGGAGGCGCCGCAGCGGGCGCAGAGGTACTCGTACTCGTCGCCCTGGGGAAGGACCAGGAGGAGCCGCTTGCGGACCGGACCGGCCTGGCGGCAGCGGGGGCAGTAGAGGCTCGTGGCGTCGAAGTCCTTGTAGGCGGCCTGGCCGTTGGAACTGCGTCCCGGGCGGTGGGGGTTCATTGCAGGTTCTTCCTCATTTTGTTCCTTGTGACGGCTGGAGGGCCATGTTTTCCTGGCGTCGACGGGAAGTCGAGATGCCTCCAGGCAGCCTTGAAGCGTATGCGAAACAGACGCCAGTGAGCGTAAGGGGGCGGGGAAACCCTTTGGGCTGATGTTTCCCCGCCCCTGCAACGTTTTCATTCAGTTGGAGCGGATGCGCTCCACCACGGAGGCGCTCATGCGGAACGCGGCGCGGCCCTCGGCGCCGGGGCTTCCCAGGAGGCACTCGGCTTCCGCGGCATCGAGAGCCCGCTTCTTCTTGTTGTTGGAGGCCTCCATCAGGTGGTCCAGGCTCTCGCACTCCACCTTTCCTATCTCCAGATACCCTTCCTTCACCGCCCAGTCCACGAGATCGTCCCCGGCCTGCGTGCGGATAACGAGGGTGTTCCAGCCGGGGCAGCCTTCCACCATTCCCACGGAAAGGTCCGCCCACTCGGCCGTCATGTCGGGGCAGATGGAGCAGCCCTTGGGGATCAAGGGGCGGACGCGGTCGAGGGGTATCTCCACCTTGCGGGTGTCGGTTTCCAGCACCAGGACCTTGGCGGGCGGCGGTGGTATGTCCATGCGGCGGACGGGCTCCTCGCCCAACTCCTCCCGGACCAGGGCCTCCAGCTCGCGGCCCGAGACGGCGAAGGTGCAGAAGAGCCCTATGGTGACGGCCACGGGATCCGCGAAATCGGGCTTTTCCAGGGGGTTTTGCCGAAGCTGCACGATGGCCGCGGCCTGGCAGGGGGTCGCCACCACCGCGAGGCGGCGCGCGCCCTTCCCGGCCGCCCGGTTCAGCTCAGCCACCACGGGGGAGGCCGCGTACTTGGAGCCCGCGCCCTCCACGATACCCGCGAGGTCGGAGACCACCGCCGGCTCGCCGAACGCGCCGTCGGAGCGCGTCACCAGGGCCGCCTCCGCCGCGCCCGAGGCCAGGGCCGCCGCCAGGAGCGCCGAGACCGCGCCGCCGCCCTGAAAGCTTCCACCCGCCATTTTCGCCCCTGCCTTGGCCGCCGTCACGCGGCGGTACTCGCCGATGGGGCTTCCCCGGTAGGGCTCGCCGAACACGATCTCGGACAAGACGTGCCAGTCCACCTCGGTCTTGGGGCAGTGGGCGTGGCAGCGGCCGGAATCCCTTGTGCAGGGGAAGGTCATGGAGGTCTTTCCCCTGTAATTCACGAAGTACGGACAAAGGTTCACGCAGGCTCCGCAGCCCACGCACAGGCCCTTGGCCACAACGTCCTCGATGAGTTCCTTGGGTCCCAGGACTTTCAAGGCTCCTCCTTCCCGTAACGGACTAAGCTTAGGGGGTGAACGGTTTCGATTCGCCGGTCGGCCCCGGAGATGAAGGCGCGGCACATGGGGCAGGGGGTAACGACGCATTCGGCCCCGCTGGCCTCGATGTCGGACAGCTTGCGGCGGCGGATCTCGCCGGAAACCGCGCGGTTTTTTGCGAAGAATAGCCCGCCCGCCCCGCAGCAGGCGTCCGGGCGCTCCATGTCCCTGATGGTAAGGCCCGGCACCTTTTCAAGGAGACGCCGCGGGGCCTCGTCCACCGTGGGGGAAAAACCCCGGTGGCAGGGCACGTGGAAGGTGACGGCTCGCGGGGCAGGGTCAGGCTCGGCCGAAAGGCCCTTTCCGAGAAGATAATCGGTGGCCTCGTAAACGCGGGCCGAAAGCGCCTTGGCCTTTTCGGCCAGGGGGTCTTCCGGGCCCAGGAGCTTTATGGTCTTTTCCTTCAAGAACGAGGCGCAGGTGGTGCACTCGGTGACCACGGCGTCGAAGCCCTCGATTGAAAGAGCCTCCACGTTGACGCGGGCGTTCTCCCGGGCCTTTTCGAGATCCCCGGCGGAGTAAAGGGGGGCTCCGCAGCAGACGATTCCATCGGGCACCGCCACGGCGATTCCGTTTCGGGTAAGGGCCGAGACCACGTCGCGGGCCGTTTCCGGGCAGAGCGAGTTTGCCGCGCAGCCCACGAAATAAAGGATCCGGGCCCGCTCCTCGCCCGCGGCGGGAAACGAGAGCGCGCCCGGCGCGAATGGCGCGGCCGCGATGGGCGGGACCTCCCTGGGGGCAAGCCCCATGCCCCGGCCGGCGTTGGCCGCCACCCGCCAGATGCCCGAAAGCCCGCGATTACGGGCGAAGCGCCTTGTCACGGAGCGCGTGAACGGATTAAGGCCCCCGATCTCGGCCCGGGCCAGGGCCGACATCTCCTCCACGGGGATGGCCGCAGGGCAGGTGCGGTTGCAGTTGCCGCACAGAAGGCAGCGGGCGATGATCTGCCTCGCGCGCCTTGTAAGGGGCATGGATTTGTCCAGAAGGCAGGCCCTTATGATCTCCATGCGGGCCCGGGGCATCTGGCTTTCGCTTATGTCCGCGCCGAAGGAGGGGCAGGTGGCCTGGCAGAAGGCGCAGTGGCTGCACTTTTCCATGAAGGGGCGGTACGCCTCAAGGCTTTGCATGGTCCACCCCCGCAGCCGGCCAGATTTTTCCAGGGTTCATTATGCCCAAGGGATCGAAGGCGGCCTTGACCCGCTTCATGAGCGCAATCTGGGCGCTTCCCATCTCCTCCTCTATGAACTCCGCCTTGTGGAGCCCCACCCCGTGCTCGCCCGAGATGGTGCCCCCCAGCGCAAGCCCGGCCCGGACGATCTCCCGCACCGCGAAGCGGGCGTCTTGCATGGTTTTTTCGTTCACCTCTCCAAAAAGCACCGAGGGGTGCATGTTGCCGTCCCCTGCGTGGCCCGCCATGCCGATCAAAACCCCCATTTTTGCTGAAAGCTCGCCGATCTTGCGCACGAACTCCGGCAGCCGGTCCCGGGGCACGGTGACGTCCTCGATGATGGCCTTTTTCGCCATGGTGAGGATCAGGGGATAGAGGCTCGCCCGGGCCTTCCAGTAGGCCGCGGCCTCCACCGGGTCCTCCACGATGCGGACCTCCAGCGCCCCCTTTTCGCGGCACAGGTCCGATAGAAGCGCGCAGTCGGCCGCAACCTGTGCGGCGGTGCCGTCGATGTCCATCAGAAGATAGGCCTCGCCCGTCAGGGGAAGCGGGATTTTGAGGGTGGGATTCATGGTGGCGGCGGCCATCAAGGTCAGATACTCCAGCATGGCGGGCACCGTGCCCCGGGCGATTATTTCGGAGACCATGGACGCGGCGTCCTCGCTGGTGCGGGCCACCGCCACGGCCGTGGCGTGGGCCGGGGGAAGCGGCAGGAGCCTTAAGGTCACCTCCGTGATGACCCCAAGGGTCCCCTCGGAGCCGGTGAAAAGGTGCGTCAAATCGTAGCCCACAGACTGCTTCACGCAGCTTCCGCCCGTCTTCACCACCTCGCCGTCGGGCAGGACGGTGGTGAGGCCCAGCACGTAATGCACCGTGGTGCCGTACTTGACGCCCCGCGGCCCCCCGGCGCGGGTTGCGACATTGCCGCCTAAGGTGCACACGGCGGCGCTCTGGGGGTCGGGGGGGTAGAAGAGATTTTCCTTTGCGATCAGCCGCTTGAAGTTTTCCAGCACCACCCCGGCCTCGGCCTGCGCCGTCATGTTGCCGCGGTTGACGGCCATCACCCGGTTCATCCTCTTCATGTCGAGGACTATCCCGCCCTCGACGGGCGTTGCCCCGCCCGCAAGCCCCGAACCCGCGCCCCGCGGGGTGACGGGCACCTTGCGGGAGGCCGCGTAGCAAAGGACCGCCGCCACGTCGTCGGTGGAGCGGGGAAGCACCACGGCGTCCGGGGAGCGCGAGAAGAGGTCCGCCGTGGCGTCCGCGGCGTAGGCCAGAAGGTCCTCGGGCGCCTGGAGCACCGCGCTTCTCGGAAGAATGCGGAAAAGGTCTTTGGCTATGGCCTTCATTTGAGCGTCCCTCGGAAGTTTCCGCCGTAAAGGCATCGCGCCTGGGCCGAGGCCATCTTCACGGCCGCCACCAGGCTTTCGGGGTTGGCCTGGCCGGTGCCGGCTATGTCGTAGGCCGTTCCGTGGTCCACCGAGGTGCGCACTATGGGCAGCCCCAGGGTGGTGTTCACTCCGTCCTCGAAATGGAGGAGCTTGAAGGGGATCAGGCCCTGGTCGTGGTACATGCACACGACGGCGTCGCAGGCGCCCTTGGCGGCGTAGAAGAAGAGGGTGTCCGCGGGGCTCGGGCCCGTGATGGAGACGCCCTCCTCCCGGGCC
>JAKAGN010000105.1 GCA_021815525.1 Deltaproteobacteria bacterium | reverse complement strand
GGGGGGAAACCTTTTCTGCGAAAAGGTTTCCCCCCTCCCCCGCGATCCTTTCCCTCCTTCAGTTCTCCATCTTCATTATGGCCCCGGCCGGGCAGATGTCGGCGCAGACGCCGCAGCCGGCGCAGATTACGGTATCCACGCGGGCGCATTTCTTTTCGGCGTCCCAGAAGAGTCCGGGGCAGCGGAATATGCGGGTGCACAGGCGGTTGCAGCCGCAGTTTTCGCCAAGGCATTTTTCCTCGTTCACCGCCACGTCGAACTTTTTCTTGCCCTTTTTCTCGGGGGAGAGGGCGCATATCTGGCGCAGGATCAGGACCTTGACGCCGGATTTTTCCAGGAGGAGATTTTTAAGGGTCTTCTGGGTGGCCGGGATGTCGAAGGGGTCGCATATCTCGACCCTGGCGCCCATTGCCCGGCAGACGGCGGCGATGTCCACGACTGGGGCGTCCTTGCCCAGGGCGTCGCGGGGAAGGCCCGGGTGGGGCTGGAAGCCCGTCATGCCGGTGCCGGAGTTATCAAGGATCACCATCGTTATGTCGCTTTTGTGGTGGACGGCGTTCACCAGCGCAGGCATGGCGGCGTGGAAGAAGGTGGAGTCGCCGCACACCGAGACCACGGGCTGGGTAAGGCCGAAGGGGGAAAGCTTGCCGAAGCCCGAGGCCACGCCGGTGCCGGAGCCCATTGAATGCAGGGTTTTTAAGGTGGAAAAGCCCGAGGGAAGCACCGCCATTGAATAGCAGCCGATGTCGCCGCACACGAAGCCCTCGCGTCCGTCGGCGGCAAGCGCGTTTGCGATGCCCCAGAAGGATGCGCGGTGCGGGCAGCCGGGGCAGAAGGTAAGCTCCCGGTTGGGCGCGCCGAAGAAGGAGCGCTGTCCGGCTGTGGCGGCGTACTCGGGCGGGGCCGCCATGTGGGTCTTTCCGATAAGCTTGGCCAGGGCCGAGGTCACGATGTCGGGGTTGAGCTCACCGTACGCCGGAAGGAGGCCGTCGCGCTTGCCGTAAACGGTCTTGGGGCCGATCTTGGCGGAAAGCTCCTGGGCCATCACCTTCACGTGCTCCTCCAGGAAGGGGAGGACCTCCTCCACCACGAGGAAGCGGTCGCAGCGGGAGAGCTGGCGCTCCATGAACCTGGGGGGCAGCGGCCAGGTGGTGCCCAGCTTCACGAGGCCCACGGAGCCTTCGGCCCCCAAAAGACCGATGGCCTCCTTGGCGTAGAGGCCCGCGGCCGAGCTGGTGATGATGACAAGCTCCGGTTTCTCGGGGCCCGCGTAGGTGTTGAAGGGGGATTCCTCGAACATCTCCACGGCTTTTTTGAGCTTGTCCTGCAAAACGCCGTGCTTGTAGGCCACGGGCGGGCTCATCACCGGCCCCTCCATGGGGTCGAGAACGAAGCCGTTGTGGACGAAGCGGGCCGATGGGGGCGCGTCGGGAAGCTGGCCCAGGACAACGTCGCCTGAGGCGTGGGAGAGGCGCGTGACGCTACGAACCATCACCAGGCCCCGTATGGCCTCGGAAAGCTCGAAGGCGAAGCGGACTACGTCCTTGGCCTCCTGGAAGTCGCCGGGCTCCAGGAGCGGAATCTCCACGAGCTTGGCGAAGTGCCGGGCCTCGCCCTCGTTCACCGAGGAAAGCGCGCCGGGATCGTCGCAGGGAAGGAGCACCATGCCGCCCCGGGTGCCGGAGTAGGCCAGGTGCAGGAGAAAGTCGGAGGCGACGTTGACGCCGTTCTGCTTCATGACGCACAGGCTGCGGAGCCCCGCGAAGCTGGCGGCGGCGGCCACCTCGAGGGCCACCTTCTCGTTCACCGACCACTCGACGTAGATGGGGCGCTCGCCCGCGGCTTTCGCAAGGTTTTCGATGATCTCCGAGGAGGGCGTGCCCGGATACCCGGCGGCCACGGCGCAGCCGGCCTCCAGGGCCCCCCGCGCTATGGCCTCGTTCCCCATGAGAAGCCGCGATTCACCTTTTTTCCCAGAAGCGACCGACATGTCGAAACACCCTTTCCGAAGGCGCCGGAAACGAGTCCGGCGGGCAAGCGTTCCCGTAATCCCCGCGAGGGGCAAAACGGACCGATTTTCCGAAGGAAAAAAACGAGCCCGGCGGGGTGGTCCCCACCGGGCTCATCATGGCACAATTTGTTTTAAGGCGCAAGAAAACGGGAGGCTTGACAGGCTGTCGAAAAACGCGAACTGCTGAGTTACGCTTCAAAGCCAATTTCGGTTACGTACGAAAAGTACGCGCCCTCATTGGCTTTTCGCATGCCTTGCATTTCATCGTTTTTCATCAGCCTGTGTGAATTCGAATTTTTCAACAGGCTGTTAATCGTAGCCTTCAGTCACGGGGGGTGAAGGGCCTTTCCAATGGCTCGGATAATGGCCGCAAGCCCGGCAATATAGAGCACCGAAAAGGCAAGTACTTGAAAATTTTAGGAGGGATAGGGGGGGGGGGGGGGGGGAGGTCGGGGTCCCCGGACGGTCGAAGACCGGCTGGGGTGACAGCGGGAAGGGAGCCCCTTTTATAAAAGGGGCCCCTTCCCCCTTCCCCGCAAGACTGAAGGCTTGCGCTTAACTCCGCTTTCCGGCGCGGTAGTCCTTCAGGTGGGCAAGGACCTCGTCCAGGAGGGACTTGGGGAAAACCTTGCCGGTCATGTCAATCCACACCTTGTGGGTTACCCGCTTCATCTCGGCAAGCTCCGCGTCGCTCATCCTGACGTCCCGGATGCCGTACTTGATGAGGGCCTCCATGGATTTCTTGAGGTCGCCGCGGACGGCCGTGGTGAACTTCTTCATGAGGGGGCCGCGCATGGCGTAGTATTTCTTCTGGAACTCGGCCGGAAGCGCCTGGAAGGTCTTGTTGGTGACCACGATGGTGGCCGGGGAGTAGCGGATTTTCACCCGGTTCATGTAGCGCACCACGGACTGCATCTGGGCTCCCACGATCCAAAGGGCGGGGCCGATGGCCGAGTCGGCGATGCCGGAGCGGATGGATGCGCCCACCTCGGGCACGCCCACGGGCACCGCGTTGGCGCCCAAGACCTGGAAGAGGTCCTGCTCCACGTCGCCGTACCAGGTTATGAACTTGGCCTTCCTGAAGTCGGCCACCTTGGCGAGCTCCACCTTGGTGGAGTATATCTGGTCGAAGTCCTGGTCCACCCAGGCCAGGAGGAAGAATCCGTGGCTCTCGAAGACCTTGTCGAAGGATTTGGTCATCTTGTCCCGGATGTAGTCCACCTCGTCGAAATCGTTGAAGAGGAAGGGAAGCTCCAGGACCTGGAACTCGGGGCACAGGAGGTTGGTGCCCTGGGCCGCGAGGCCCGCGCCGTTCAACTGGCCTATGCGCATCTTCTTGATGACGTCGCCGTCGTCGCCCATGACGCCGCCGTAGTAGACCTTGATCTCAAGCTCGCCGTTGGTCATCTTCTCGATTTCGGGGAAAACGATGCCCTTCATCTGCTTGGACCAGCCGATGCCCTCGGGGGCCAGGGTGGCCGTCTTCCACTTGATGCTGCCCTTGGCCCAGGCGGACCCGGAAAGGGTAGCAAAGACCAGGAAAAGCAAGGCCGTCACCGCGAGAATCCGTTTTTTCGCCCTCATTTCACCTTCTCCGTTTTTGTTCATCCAGGTTTGAACCATTGCCGCCGTTTTCGGGCCGAAGCCTCCAAAACCCTCATCCTCGATCCCTTTGGAAAGGGCGGCCGGAAGCGGGCGGCGTCCCCATATACCTCAAGCGCCGCAAAGGTTCGCGGCGTCAGCGTGATAGCTTTTCGAAAGCTCCATTAGAATGCCGGCCTTGTCCAGGGCCCCGGAAAAGTTCGGCAGCTTCTCCTCCGAGGCCTCCCGTAAGGCCAGGGCCAGCGCGGTCCAGGCCTCTCCCAGGGCCCGCATCCGTTCCGGCAGGCGCAGCTTTTCCACCTCGGGGACCAGGCGCGCGGCCTCCTCCAAAAAATCGGCGTAGATGAGCCGGAACCCGCCGCCGCCGGTGCCCCTTTTCTCGATTACCTGGTAGGCGAAGCGGGCCGCCCACTGCCGGTCGGGGAGGCTCTCCCAGCGGGGGAGGTCGTCCATCAGGGCCTGGAGCCCGGGTATGCCCCCGAAAGCCTCGCGGGGCGCCAGGATGGCCCGGCTCTGGGAAGCCACGGCCCGGGCCGTTATTCCGGCCATGTCCCGCGGCCGCGGGAGGGTTTCCGGCGCGAAGAGGTTCCCCGCCAGGGGAAAAAATCCGTCCCCGTTGTGCCGCGCCCTTCGCATGGAGTCGAAATCCACCTCAAGAAGCCGGTCGCGCTCTGTGTCGGTGACGAAAAAGACCCTGCGCCCGGCGTCGTATCCCCACACCGTTATGACGTGGCCGGGAAAGTGGGTCCGGGTCCCGAAGTACGGCAGGTGGAAGATGTCCGTCTGTATTATGGCGGGAACGCCTTTGTCCAGGGCCGCCATCAGGGCCGCCTCGCTCTCCTCCGGGTCCTGGGCCGTGGCCCAGGAAAAGTCGAGCCCTAGGGCCGTCACGAAGCGGGCCTCTATGTCCTGGCTCCTTACGTGCACCATGCGGCTTGCCGGAAGCCCCGGAAACGCGAGGTACCAGATGCCGAGCCCCTCCCCCAGGCCGAAGGCGAAGGCCTCGGACCAGTCCAAGCCGTGGAAGCGCGCCATGTTGGAAAGGCCGGTGGACGCGCAGTGACGGCCGGGAACGTGGCATACGGGAACGAGGGTCATATCCTTGCCGGGAGACGTTTTTCCGCCTGCGAGAGGAAAATTTGAACAACCCTTCAAAATATAAATTATAGCAGCAGGAGGACTTAGCGGTCAATCCGGCCTTTGTCCGAGCCCCTTTTTCAGTCCTTGGAATGAGTCGTTTTGCCCCGTGCTTTCCCGCTTTCCATCGCTTCTATTCCCCGGGACCGCTTTCAACCCCGCCGGCTTCCGCTTTTCCGCGCCTTCGCCGCCCCAGGAGAAGGGGCAGGACCGCCCAGTCGAAGACGCCGCTCGCCACGAGCGCGCCGCCGGCCGCGAAAAAGACGGGGTCCGTCCGGCCCGGCCCGGGCTCCAGGAAGGCCTCCCCGGGGTTTTCGGGGTTGTAATGGACGGAAACCTGCGCGCCCGGCGGATACTTCTCCACGATGGCTTCCGCCGCCGCGCGGTCCGCGGACCACGCGTCGGATTGGGACACGCGGTCCGCCAGGTAACCGGCGCCGTCCACGAAGTAGGTGTAGAGGACCACGGTTCGGTGGGCTTCGGCCGCGCCCTTTTCCGTCTGGCTTTCCACCAGCGAGTCCCGCACCACTCCGGGCGTTGCGGGCCAGCGCCCGCTTTCCGCCGCGATCCGGGCCTCCCGGAGGCCGAAGCCCGCAAGGCCCAGGCCGGCCAGGATGCTCAAGACGGCGAAGAGTCTCGTCACCAGGAACAAAACGGCCGGCGGAACGCTTTTATGCTGCATGATTCCGGCTCCTTTTGGCTGCCTTGGGAAAAACGGGCGGGATCATATCACTTTTCGCCCCAAGGTGAAGGAGTTTTGAAAAAAAAGCGAAAAGGAGCGGCGGCTTTTTGGGGCGCCCGTCCTTTTCCGGAAAATTGTCCGCTGCGTTTTTCAACGTGCTGTTGACACCTTATGGCCCATTTCCTATGATGCGTCTCACCTGCGGCGGCGCTTGCCCCTTCCGCTCACCCTTCAAAGGAAACTGGGATGCCTTTTGAACGCTCGACCCTCTCGCGGGCGGAGCTGTCACAAGCCCTGGAGAAGGCCGTTTACAGGCCGCATAAGGATATCCACAAGGGGCGGCTCCTTATCGCGCCGGAGGCCTACGCCAGCCCGGGCCGGGAGACCAACCTGTGCGTCTCGCCCTTCGCCCGCATGGACCTCACCGGGAGCATCCGGCTGGGCCCCTGGGTCATGCTGGGCGCAAGAAGCCGCATCTACACCCATGACCACGTCCACATGGGCCGGAGGCCGCTTCTTGAGGTGCAGGAGGAGCGCGGGATACTGTGGCAGGACAAGGAAATCTGCGCGGACGTGTGGATTCACGACAGCGCCCTGGTCCTCTACCAGGTCACCCGCATCCCCGAGGGCGTGGTGCTGGGGGCCGGGGCCGTGCTCACCAAAAATCCCGGACCCTACGAGATATGGGCCGGGGTCCCGGCCCGGAAGGTGGGCGAGCGCGAGCCCTTATCCGCTGACGAGATCGACCGGAGGCTTTCCGGCCGCACGCAATTCCTTCTCGCTCCGTGACCGCTTTTCCGGCCGCGGTGGAAACCCGATCGATGCCCAAAAAACCCCTTTTCAACATCCTCATGTACTCCCATGACACCTACGGGCTGGGGCACATAAGGCGGACCATCGCCATAGCCTCCCACCTGGCCTCGCCCGCGGTGAACGTCCTGATCCTCACTGGCTCGCCCCTGGCGGGGCGCTTCAGGCTGGCGGAGGGCATAGACTTCGTGCGCGTCCCCGGCATGATAAAGAAGACCAACGAGGAGTACCGGCCCCTTTCCATCCGCATAGACGCGGCCCGCGCCCTGGCCATAAGGGAGAGCATCATAAGGGCCACGGCCAAGGCCTTCAAGCCGGAGCTTTTCATCGTGGACAAGGAGCCCCTGGGCCTCAAGAAGGAGGTGCTGCCCACGCTGGAATGGCTGCGGAAGCGCCGGCCCTCGGCGCGGGCTGTGCTGGGGCTCCGCGACATCATGGACGAGGCCTCCGTGGTGCGCCGCGACTGGCGGGAAAAGGGCGTCCACGCGGTCCTCGAGAGCCTCTACGACGAGATCTGGGTTTACGGTGAGAGGTCCTTCTACGATCCCGTCGAGGAGTACGCGATTCCCGATTCGGTGGGCCGCAAGATGGTGTTCACGGGCTACATCCCCCGCGAATCGCCCGGGACCGCGGCCGCCGCGCACGTGCGCGGGGAGATAGGCGTTTCGGCCGGAGAAAGGCTGGTGATGGTGACCACCGGCGGCGGCGGTGACGGGGCCCTGGTGCTGGACGCCTACCTCTCCATGCTGGAGGCCGGGCCCATAGGGGCCAAAAGCGTCATCATAACGGGCCCCTTCCTGGCCCACGCCGACAAGGAGAGCGTGAAAAGCCGCGCCGAGCGCCTGGGGGTCGCCTGCTTCGAGTTCCACCCCCGCATGGAGGAGCTTCTGGCCGCGTCGGACCTGGCGGTCACCATGGGCGGCTACAACACGGTGTGCGAGATATTGAGCCAGAAAAAGGTGTCCCTCATCATCCCCCGCGAGACGCCCCGCAAGGAGCAGCTCATAAGGGCCCAGGCGCTGGCCCGGCACGGGCTGGCGGACTTCTTGCCCTGGCCCGCCCTTTCGCCCGGGGCGCTTCGGACCAAGGTTTCGGCGCTCCTTGCCGCCCCGGGATGCTTCCGGGAGGCAATGGCCGCCTTCCGCCTGACCGGGATCCAGGTGATCCGGGAGCGGCTCGCGGCCTTTTGCGAGGAGGAGAAAAATTGAGCATCGAGGCGCTTCAAAAAATCTACGCCCTTTACGACGAGGCCGCGGCGGCCTTTCCCGCGGCCTGCCGCCCGGCCTGCGCCCGCTGCTGCACGGACCGGGTGAGCCTCACCACGCTGGAAGGCCGCCTCTTGGCGGATTTCATCGAAAAAAACCGGCGGGATGACCTCCTGGCGCGCCTTGCGGGCTCCCCGCCCTCATGGAGGCCGAGGTCAACCGTGAACGCTCTGGTGCTGGACTTCCTGTGCCGCAGGGACTCGCCCGCGGAGGAGGACGGCGCGCCCCCGGGCCGCTGCGCGCTTCTTTCGGGCGAGCTTTGCTCGGTGTACCCGGCCCGGCCCATGAGCTGCCGTGTGATGATCTCGAACAAGACCTGCGAGGAGGGCGGCCTCGCGGAAATGGACCCCGAGGCGCTTTCCATGAACCAGGTCTTTCTCCAGGCCGTGGAGCACCTGGACCAGGCGGGCTTCTCGGGAAGCCTTGGGGACGTCATGGCCTTCCTTGCGGAGCCCCCGGACGGCGCGGCCGCCGTACGCCTCCTCCACAACCGCCCCATGCCGGGCCTTCCCATTCCCCTGGAGCACCGGGACCGCCTGGCGCCCGTGGTGGAGGCCCTGCAACGCATTTTAAAATAGGGGGAATGATTCGCGGGGGGAGGGGAAACCCTTTGCTGCGAAAATGGTTTCCCCTCCCCCCGCCCCACCCTCCCTTTCCTAAAAGGCCCGGGGGCCCAAAGCATGAAAATGGCCCGCCCCCGGACCCCCGCTGTGCGCGGGGC
>JAKAGN010000104.1 GCA_021815525.1 Deltaproteobacteria bacterium | reverse complement strand
GGAGGACCTTTTCATAGAAAAGGTCCTCCCCCCTCCCCCGCGAATCCTTTCCCCTTTAAAATGGTATGTCGTCGTCGTCCATGGGGGCGGGGCCGGGGCCGTACATGTCGGCGCCGGCGGGTCCTGAGGGCTGTGAGTAGCCGCCCTGGGCGGGCTTGGCCTGGGCCTTGGGGGTCCAGGAGCCCGCGCCCGCGCCGGCGGAGTCGCCTTTCCCGCCAAGCATCTTCATTTCATTGGCCACCACTTCGGTGGTGCTGCGCTTCACGCCTTCCTTGTCCTCCCAGTCCTTTGTCTGGAGGCGGCCCTCGATGAAGACGAGCTTTCCCTTGGTGAGGTACTGGCCGCAGATTTCGGCCAGCTTGCCGAAGGTCACGATCCGGTGCCACTCGGTCTTTTCCTCGTTCTTGAACTTTTCCGTGGTGGCCAGCGTGAAGTTGGCCACCGTCATGCCGCTTTGCGTGGTGCGGACCTCCGGGTCCCGGCCCAGATGTCCGACGAGGATCACCTTGTTCACGCCCTGTGCCATGCCGTCCTCCCGATTGTTATGGTTGCGGCACACCTTAGTCCGCCCCCCGGGTCCTGTCAACAGGACTCGATAAGCGCGCCGGTTCCCTTTTCAGGCGCGGATCCCGGCGTCTGGCCTCAGGCTCCTTCCCGCGGCAGGCTCGCCAGGGTCCGGGCGGCGGCGGTGAAGGATGGGGCTATCCTAAGGGCCTCGGAGAGTTGGAAGCGGGCCTCGGGGAAGCGCCCCTGGGCCGCCAGCGCCAGGCCCAGCGCGTAGCGGACCTCGGGGTCGGAGGGGGCGAGGGCGAGGGCGGCGGCGGCGGCGCGCTCCATTTCCGGGTAGTTCTTGAGGCCGTTTTCGGCGGCCGCGAGGTTCAAGAGGGTGCGCACGCGGCCCGGGCGGATCTCGAGGGCCTTTTCGTAGCATTCGGCCGCCCGCTTGAGGTCTCCCTTGCGGAACCAGGCGTTTCCCAGGTTCACGGCCAGCTCGTCGAAGCCGGGCTTCATGCGGAAGGCCGCGGCGCAGTGGGCGAGGGCCCCGTCCACGTCGCCCTCGTCCAAAAGAACGATGCCCAGGTTGGTGTGGGCCACGAAGTTGTTCCGGGTCACCGTAATGGCGTGGGTGTAGAGGGTCTTGGAGTCCTTCCAGCAGGAGGCCTGGACGAAGGCGGCGCAGGCCAGGAGGAGAATTACGAGGGCGGCGAGCGTTGCGGGGGCTTTCCGCGCCCGTGGAAAGGATTGGAGGAAGTCCGCCGCAAGCCAGACAACGGCCGTGAAAATGCCCAGAAGCGGAACGTAGGCGAAGCGGTCGGCGTAGGCCGGCCAAAGGCCCGACTGGACGATGCCCGACATGGGCGAAAGCACCGCAAGGAACCACAGGAAGCCCACGATGAGGTAGGGGCGGCTTTTCCGCAGGCCATAGAAGACCATGAGCATGATTGAAAGGAGCGCCGCGCACGCGGCAAGCTGTCCCGCCGGGACCCTGGACGGGTAGGGGTGGAAGAAGGCCAGGTCCCGCGGCCAGAAGGCGTTCTCCAGGTACCTGGCGCAGGAGACGACGAAGTTTTCCATGCGCAGCAAAAGGGGCGGCCCCGTGGAGACGGAGGCCTCGAACACGGCCTTGCGGGTGCTCACGATGGTGAGGACGGCCGATGCCGCGGAAAGGGCAGCGAGGGGTATCTTTTCCGCCAGAAGTAGCGAAAGGCGCGCGGGGCGGCTCCCGCCGTCCGCGGCGCGCGGCGGGCCATTTTTGAAGCGGCCCAGGGGCCACCAGTCGAGGAGGAGAAGCGCCGCGGGAAGAGTCACCACCGTGGGCTTGGAGAGAAGCCCCAGGAGCATGAGGAGAAAAACCGGCAGGTAGCGCAAAATCGACGGTTTTCGCGCGTAACGGGCGTAGGAGAGCACGGCCGCCAGGAAGAAGAGGGTGGAGAGGAGGTTCTTGCGCTCGGCGATCCAGGCCACGGAGTCCACGTTCACGGGATGTACGGCGAAGATGGCCGCGGCCGCGGCGCTGCGCCCGGGCTTCCCGGTGAGGGCCAGGAGCGCCAAGTAGAAGAGGCAGGCGTTCACGAAATGGAAGAAGGCGCTTGCGAGGTGGTGGAGGCCGGGATTGAGCCCGAAGAGGGAGACGTCCGCCATGTGCGAGAGAAAGGGCAGGGGGTGCCAGTAACTGGCGTCGGTGAACCCGAAGGCGTAGCGGACCCCCTCCCACGTAAGCCCGGCCATTACGTGGGGGTTTCCAAGGACGTAGCCCACGTCGTCGAAGCTCACGAAGCCGTTTTTAAGGGTTCGGCCGTAAACGGCCGCGACGAGAAGGGCCAGAAGGGCGAAGATACGAGGCGATGTTCCGGTTTTCATTCCGTTTTCCGGGATGGGTTTTGGGCCGGGGCGCCCTGGTGTCCCCCTTCATCCCGCGCGGATGACCAAGCCCGCGGAGGAAGAGGAGGCATCATACGCCATTAGCGCCGCCGCTTTCAAGTGCCCCGCGGGCCTTGGATTTTTCCCCCGTTCGTGGTATGGAGCGCATACCTGTGAAAGGTCGATAAGTGAGAGTCTCGCGGCGGCGGGCCGCTTTTGTTTTTCGGGGAGGAAGGCATGGGCGAAGGCGAGGAGACGGACCTCGATCCGGCCCTGCGGCTGGCGCAGGCGCGGGCCCGGGCCAAGGCCGGGGTTCTGCGGCACGCGGCCTTTTTCGCGGCTTCCGGGCTTTTCCTGGCGGCCACGGATCTTTCCGCCTCGCCGGAATCCGTCTGGTTCTACAAGCCCCTGGGCGCCTGGGGCCTGGTCCTCGTTATCCACGCCGCGCGCGCCTGGTTCGGTAAGGGCGGGGCGGCGGAAGGGGGAGGGGAGTGAAGGTCAGCATACTGTACTGCGATCGATGAGGCTTCCGGCAAAGGGCGGTCGCCCTTGCGCAGAGCATAACGGAGAGGTTTGGCCTGGAGGCCGAATGCGGCCCGGGCTCTTCGGGCGAGCTTTCGGTCTCGGCCGACGGGCGGCCGCTTTTCTCAAAGCGTGAGGCCGGGCGCTTTCCGGACCCGGGCGAGGTGGAGGACATGATCGCGGCGCTTCTTTTCCGGGAGCGCGCCGGAAGCGGCCAGTGAAAAAGGACGCGGGCGGGAAAACGGAAGGCTCCCCCGGCCCTCAGGCCCTTAAGACCGCGCCGCGCGCCGGGGAGCTTGCCTGCGAGGCGGCCTTCCGGGACATGCTCGCGGCGGCGCTTCCGGTGAGCGTCCGGGTTTTTTTCACGGCAAACCGCAGGCAGCTCGTGTCGGTGGCCAGGCAGCGGGACGGCTCCCTCACGGTGCGGCTCCAGCACGCCTTCCGGGCCGCGGACGCCGAAACCTTCGGGGCCCTGGTCCGCTTCCTCCGGCGGCCCGATGCATCGTCCAAGGCGCAGCTGGCCGCGTTCGCCGAAAGCCGGAGCGGGCTTTTCGAGGCCCTCTCGGACCCGCCGCGCAAGCCGCGGCCTGCGAGCGCCCCCCGCACCCGGGGCCGCTTCCGGGATCTCGCCCTGGTCCTTAAGAAGGTGCTTTCCGACCACGGGCTTGCGGTCCCGGGGCTCGCCATATCATGGTCGGCCGCGCCCGGCAACGGGGAGTCCCCCAGCCGCGGGGGCTCCGCCGGGCGGCGCTCGATCCGTTTCGGAAGCTACTGCGCCGGGCGCAAGCTCATCCGGATTCATCCCCTGCTGGATTCACCGGATTTTCCTGCATATTTCACGGAATACGTCGTTTATCATGAAGTTCTTCATGCGCTTTATCCGCCCAAGGCGAACGGGGCAAGGCGTTCGGTTCATACACCCGAGTTCCGGGCGCGCGAGCGGATGTTCATCCGTTACGATGAGGCCCGCGAGTTTGAAAAGCGGTGGCGCCTGGCTTTTTTCGGCGGGCCCTTGCGCTGCGGGGGGCGGAACCGCCAGTCCGTCTGAGCGGCCCGGCGCCTTGAAATGGAAGCGCTGTCTTGACGATAAACGCTTGCATATAATCCCTTAAAAATGTGATAAAATATGTAAGTTCTTGGGACTCCCTTGCCGACGAAGATGATAATATCGGTGGAATATGGAGGGAATCGGGGCATTATAAAAAAAAACTATGGACATCTAAAAAATTGGATTGTAAGACACGACAGGATTCCCAAGCAGAGGGACTCCCGTCTTGTGCCGGAATATCCTCCGTTCTCTCCTGCCGCGCTCTCGGAAGCGCAAGACGAACCCGTCGCCGCTCATATTTGGGGATGAAGGCCCTCGAATTTGATTCATGAAGCTTCCTTTTCATCGTCTCGCCGGTGTCGACCGCTGTGGGGAAGGTATAGGGGAAAGGCGCGGGCCGTGCCCGGATGCCGCGCTGTTTCCCGGGGATTCATGTGTTGCGTGTGATTAAAATTACCAATGGGCGGATTCTTTTGCATTGATTAAGTAATAAGTAATGATTACTTTGAACATAAGCCGCCGAAAGGCGGGGTTGAACCGATACGCGTGCTTCATGGGGCGGAGGGCGCGGATCGGCGAATGGAAGCGGGTGTGGCGCGGCTGGCCGGGCTTTTTCGCAGCGGCGCGCCGCTAAAGTTTCACTGACGCAAACGGAGGAATCGAAAGGACAATATGGAACTTACGATCGGGAAATACGTGCGTGACAAGAGGATGGCGCTTTATGCCAAGGATCGGGCCTTCTCCCTCCGGCAGGTGGCCATGAGGATCGGAATCGAGCCTTCCTATCTCTCCAAGGTGGAGAGGGGGGAGCGGGCGCCGCTTTCCGAGGAAAAGATCGTGGCCCTGGCCGACGAGCTGGGCGAAGACAAGGATGTGCTGCTCGCCATGTCCAACAAGGTGGGAAGCGACATCCAGGATGTGATCAGGAAGCGGCCCCGCCTTTTCTCGCAGCTTCTGCGGGAGCTGAAGGACGCCCCCGACCACGCGGTGGTGAGCATCATCCGGGAAGTCCGCGACGGGAAATGGTGACGAAAACCCCAATGGCCGCGTGAAGACCGAAGGCGGAAAGCCCAAGAGCCGGAATGGCGGGACGCGCCTTTCCATCCCCCATTGCATCGGGCGGCCGCTTTCGCAAGGTCTTGGCCGGCAGCTTGTCAGTTCCATTTTTCCGGGCACACGCGCGGCCGGAAAAATGAGCCCTTGGCGTGCTCATCCTCCCGGGCCACTATCCACCTCCGGGAGGTGGAACCGATTTTTCGCCCAAGCCGCCCGCGGCATCCACCATTCCGGGGGCGGGGGCCGGAACCGTTGGTCAGCCCGCTGCGGCCCTGTTCTCACCTTTCTTTTCGTGTCTTCCCCTGTTTTCCCATCGCCGGCCTGATGCGCCGCGCCGTCTCGATTGCTTCTTGCCAGCCTCCTTTGCGCCTGATAGAATAAAAAATCGGGATCGGCGGACGGGCATTGCGCCCCTGTCCCGCCCGAAGCCCGGCTTACATTTCCGGCGGCGGGTTTGCCCGTAAGCGGCCCGTGTTGGTCTCACGCCCCCTTCAAGAGCCATGACGGAACTTTTCGAAAACGTCCTCGTTTTCCGCTTTCCGGAGCTGCATCCCGGGGCCAGGCTCCTGGTGGACTTCACCCGCACCCTGCGCGTCCCCGGCGACGGCCGGAAACACCCGCGCCCGCCGGGCCTGGGGCGCTTCTCCCTGCATCCCGTGGACGACCACGCCGCTAGCGTCTCCCCCGCATGGCGCGAGCACGGCGGCGTGATGCTTCCCGTGCGCCCCTCCGAGGCCCTGTGCCTCCGCTTTTACTCCCAGCCCCTGGACGGGAGCGGCGCGCCCTATCCCTTCGCCGTCAAGGTGGCCACCGGCAAGGTGAACGCCGTGACCGGCGGGGACTGGGACGAAAACATGCGGGAGGGCCTCCAGGACTACCTGGTGGTGCCGCCCCAGGTGGACATCTACGGCTACTGCACGAGCCGCGGCGAGATCCGCCAGTTCGTGGCGAGCCCCCTGGGCCTGGGCGAAACCCTGGAGGAGCGACTGGCCGGCCGCTCCCTTGTGGGGGGCGTCCAGATAGCCGTGTACCCCATGAAGGCCTCCGTTTTCGAGCGCATCTTCCCCGGGGACGCGCCCGCGGCGCGCGGAGGCCGCGTGCGCGAACCGGCCCCCTCCTACGTGACCGAGATGGGGGTGAGCCCGGGAAGCCCCCTGCGCCAGCACCTATTCCGGGACCCCCACGGCCCGGAGGCCTGGGACGCCGAAAGCCGCAGCCGCATCTTCATACACATGGCCAAGGCCTCCGAGTGGCTGGCCGCCACGGGGGAGGAGCCCCACGGCGCGGCCCCCACGGCCAGGGAGTACGAAAAGGCCGGGCTGCCGTGGCTCGACGAGTACGCCGGCGAGAGGACCCTTTCGGGCTCGGAGGCCCTTGCCTCCGCCTCGGGCGAATGACGGGGCATGGCGCGGCTTTTCCATCCCGGGGCCGGCGGCGCCAGCCGGGCCTTTCGGATCGCGGCCGGCCTGGGCGCGGCCTTGCAGCTCGCCGTGGCCCTCGAGTACGTCCTTCGCTCGCCTTACGCCTACGCGCCGCTCGTTGACTCCCGCTATTACTGGATGGTGGCCTACGACACCGCCATGTCCGGGCGGCCGCTTCCCGCGGTGTTCTTCGGAGCCCCCTTCTACCCCCTGTTTCTGTGCGCCTACATGTGGGTGTTCGGGCCGAACCCGGCGTGGCTGCCATTTCTCCAGACCGGGCTCGCCCTGGCCACGATTTTTTTGCTCCACCGCACGATTCTTCGTATCCTCGGGCGGGCGGCGGCCGATTGGTCGGCCCTCCTCCTCCTTTTCTACGGCCCCTTCGCCTTCCAGTCCTTGAAAATACTGCCCGACACCTGGGGTCTCTTTTTTTTCGCACTCTACCTGCGGCTTTTCGTGAGCCTGGGCGATTCCGGGGGCCGCGCCGTGGTCCTGGGCCTGGTGTCGGGCGTCATGGCGCTGTGCCGCGCCCAGCTTCTGCCGGCGGCTCTCCTCACGCTGTCGTTCCGCGCCGCCTTCCCGGTCTCCCGCGGGCGCATCCGGGTTTCCCTCCTGGCCCTTGCGTCGCTCGCCCTGGCGCTTCTTCCCTTCTGCCTCTACTCGCTTTCGCGGGCCGGGCACTTCAGCCCCTTCTCGCCCTACGGCGGGCTCTCCCTCTACGAGGGCAACAACCCCCGCGCCTTCGGCACCTACACCCGGGTGGTGGGGAGCGAGGACCGCATGGAAAAGCGCCTCGACGACATGGCGGCGGAGGCCTCCCGGCAGCTCGGCCGCCCGGTGGGGCCATACGAGGCCGACAGCTTCTTCCGTATGCGGGCGCTTTCCTTCGCCTTGGAGAACCCCGGCCGCTTCCTCGTCCTGGAGGCCAAGAAGCTCTACCTGCTGCTCACCCCGGCCGAGACCTACGACCTCTACGACATGGGCCTCGAACGGCGCTTCCTGCCCCTCCTCCGCCTGCTTTTCGGCGGCTGGTGGCTGATTCTCCCCTTAAGCCTCACGGGAGCCGCGGCCCTCCTCCGCGACCCCGAAGCCCGGCGGGCGGCCATGCCCTTCACAGTCTCGGCCCTATGCCAGATCGCCATCCTCCTGGTTTTTTTCATAAACTCCCGCTACCGGCTGCTCCTAGTCCCCGCGCTTGCGCCATTTTTCGGAGCCGGTGCGGCGCTCCTTAGCGAAAAGGCGCGGGCGCGGCGCTTCCGCGACTTGGCCCTGGCGGCCCTTCCTTTGCTCCTCATGATCCCCTGGGCCGCGCTTTCCGGCGATTCCCACTCCTTCTCGGCCCGGGAATCCGTGGGAAAGGCCCTCGCGGAGGCCGGACGCACCGACGAGGCGCTGGCCGTGTTCAACGATCTCGCCCGCGAGCAGCCGGGCTCTCTCGAGCTCGTCAACAGCCTCGTTCTCCTGCATATCTTCCGGGGCGATTTCGCCCGGGCCGAGCCGCTCCTCGCAAGGCTTGCCGCCGACCCCCAATTTTCGCGCCTGGCGGCCCACTACCGCTTAATGATGGACGAGGCCCGCAGGCGCTTCGGCAGCCCCGGCCAATCCGGCGTCACGCCCTCACCGGCCTTCCGCGCCTTCCTCAATGCCTCGGCCGACCGCTACTTCGCCGCAAGCCGCCCCTGATGCACAACACCGGCTTGCGCTAAAAGAGAGAGCAGACGCGGGGGGAGGGGAAACCCTTTTCGCGGAAAAGGGTTTCCCCTCCCCCCGCCCCCCCTCCCTTTCCCAAAAGGCCCGGGGGCGCAAACCGCCCCCGGACCCCCG
>JAKAGN010000103.1 GCA_021815525.1 Deltaproteobacteria bacterium | reverse complement strand
CTCCGCGAAAGAAGTGCCGCCCGAGAAGGTTGTGGTAGGCGGACCAAGCCCCGTCGCCTGTCTGGGAATCGAGGAAATCCCGAATGCCCGCCACCTTGGCGTCCAGGTCGTCTATAAGGTTCAAGGCCACGGCCTCCAGGGTCTTGGGGGGCTCGGGCGCGCCGAACTCGCGCGCGCCGTGGTGGCTCACCACCATGTGGCGCAACAAAAGCGCCTCTTCGGGCGGCAAATCCGCCTGCAGCGCAATCCTCCCGTCCAGGAGCCTAAGCCCCAGCACCACGTGATTTAGGAGCCTTCCCTCGTCCGAGTACTCGATGGCCCCCTTCATGGAAAACTCCTCGATCTTCCCCAGATCGTGGAAAAGCGCGCCCGCGATCAGGAAGTCCCGGTCCAGGCCGTAGTGGAGCGCCACCTTCTCGGCCATGAGGGCCACGGAAAGCGTGTGCTCCAGAAGCCCCCCCACGTAGGCGTGGTGCATGGACTTGGCCGCAGGGGCGTGGATGAATCGCCCTGTGAAGGCCGTGTCGGACAGAAGCCCGGCGCACAGCTCCCGCAGGGGCCCGCGGCCGATGGACTCCGCCAGGGCCGCAAGGCGCGCCAGCATCTTTTCGGGGTCCCGGCGGGTCTTGGGGAGAAAAAGGCTGGGGTCCACGCCCCCGGGATCGAGCCGTGCCGCCTCCGCCATAACCACCTGGATCTCGCCCCGGTAATCGGCGGCCCGGCCCTTGACCCACACGTAGTCGCCGGACTCGAAGGCGGCCTTGATCTCCTCCACGTTGTCCCAGGCCACGGCCTTCACCCGGCCGCTCACGTCCGAAAGGGCGACCGTGAGGTAGCGCTCGCCGTTTTTCTTCAGAAGCACCTGCTTGTCGGCGGCGGCGAACACGTCGTCCACGTTGTCCCCCGGCGCAAGGTCCCTCACGAAGACGGTCTTACCCATCATATCCCCCGTTTTTCCATGCGGGCCAGGAACTCGTGGTCCGTCATGTCGCATTTTACCGGGGTGACGGCTATCATGCCCTCCGCAAGCGCCACGCCGTCCTCGTCCGGGCCGTCGCCGAAAAGCTGGGTCTCCGACGCCTGCCAGTAATAGACCTGGTTCCTGGGGTCCGTGCGCTTGTGAAAGCCGGCCTCCAGGCTGGCGCGGCCCTGGCGGCAGTAACGCACGCCCCGGATTTCGATCTCGGGTACATCCGGCACGTTGACGTTTAAGAACACCCCGCGCGGCAGGCGCTCCCTTTCGATCCACTCGGCGGCCCTAAGGGCGAAGCGGGCGGCGGTGTCGTAGTGGAGCGCCTCGTGCCGGGACACCGACACCGCGAGCGCCGCGAACCCGAGGATGGCCGCCTCCCGGGCCGCCGACACGGTGCCGGAGTAGTTCAAGTTCACCCCCACGTTGGGGCCCGGGTTGATGCCCGAGACCACCAGGTCCGGGGCCTGGTCCAGAAGCTCGGTGATGGCGAGCTTCACGCAGTCGGCGGGCGTGCCGCTGACGGCCAGCATCTTCCCGGCCCCGTTGTCCACCCGGGTCACCCGAAGCGGCACGTGCAGCGTGATGGCGTGGGAGACGGCCGATCTCTCACGGTCCGGCGCCACCACGACCACCTCGTGGCGCGTCCCCAGAATCCCGGCCAGGACCGTAAGCCCCGGCGCGGAGATGCCGTCGTCGTTGGTGACTAGAATGCGCATGACGCCCTTTATGAGCCCGCCTGAAGACACGATCCGCGGTGTTGCGCGGGCTCTTGCGCCCGCTCATGTATAAACTATACACTCCCATCGCGCGCGCCCCGCGCCCGGGTTTTCTTCCTTCAAGGACGGAGACTCGGCCCCTTCACGCGCCGCCGCCTCCGCCATTTTTTCTCATACACCAACTGGGGCGAAGTTGAAAGGGCAAGACTCACATGATCGCGTATGGCTGCGGGAGGCAGGCGCGGTATCGCCATGACCCCCCGGCGCTTGGGCGGGGCCGCCGGATGGACGCCTGGTCACGGCTGTCTTGCGGGTAACGTGGCGCGGGAGCAGACGGGGCAGGCCTGCATGGAGAAGGGTTTTTCCAGGTGGCAGCGGTCGAGAAGCTCGGCGTCGTTGAATATATCGAGGGTTGGGCCGTCGGCCTCCACGCGGCCCTCCCGCATCACTATGGTGCGGGGGCACAGCGCAAGGACCATGTCGAGGTCGTGGGTGGCCACGATCCTTGTATGGACGAATCCGTGGAGAAGCTCGATGACCTTGCGGCGGGCGCGGGGGTCCAGGTTCGAGGTGGGCTCGTCCAGGACCAGGATGTCCGGGGTCATGGAAAGGACCGTGGCCACGGCCACGGCGCGTTTCTCGCCGCCCGAGAGCCGGTGGGGGGGCCGCTCCGCCAAATGCGCCGCGCCCACGGTTTCCAAGGCCCGGGTTACGCGGAGGGCCACCTCCTCGGGGGAAAAGCCGAGATTCAAGGGGCCGAAGGCCACGTCGTCGAAGACGGTGGGCATGAAGAGCTGGTCGTCGGGGTCCTGGAACACCATGCCCACGGTGCGGCGCACCTGCTTCACTGTGCGGGGCGTCACCGGGTAATCGCCGATCCGCACCGAGCCTTCCCTTGGGGCCCAGTAGCCGTTTAAGTGCCTCAAAAGCGTGGATTTTCCCGCGCCGTTGGCGCCCACTATGCCCACGGCCTCGCCGTGAAGAATGCGGAAGGAGACGCCCGAAAGCGCCTTCCTGGTCTCGCCCGGGTAGGTGTAGTGGAGGTCTTTGACCTCGACGATATGGTGGCTCATGGACGGATTCCGTGGCTCGCCTGTCTAAAAACGCGAATTGCGGCGTTGCGCTTCATCGTTTTTATCCAGGCTTAAGCTTTAGCCTTTTTCAGTGGGCTATTACTATTTGTCCTAGGAGGCCCGGGATGTCGTAGCGCCGGACCAGGATGAAAAAGGCGATCCAGAAGGCGGCCCAGGCAGCGTCCGCCAATCGGAGGCGCATGGGCCGCGACATGCGGATTTCACCGTCGAAGCCGCGCGAGAGCATGGCCATGTGGATGCGCTGGGCGCGGTCCAGGGCGCGTACGAGGAGGCTTCCCAAAAGCGCCGCGTAGGTGCGCATGGCCGGCCGCTCGTCGGAAAGGTTCCGCAGGCGAAAGGCCCGCACCATGCGGGCGGCCTCCCCCGCCAGCACGAAGATGTACCTGTAGAGAAGCAAAAGCTGCAGCACGAAGGCCTTTGGCGCGTAGAGCCTGGAGAGCCCCCGGCAGACCTGGTCGAAACCCGTGGTGGCGATAAGTATCAGGGCCGCCGACAAGGTGAGCGCGAAGCGGACCACGATGGAGGCAAAGGAAATCCACCCTCCCGAGATGGGGAGGCCGCCCACCGTGACCAGTATCCCCCGGTCCAGGACCGGGTTCCACACCCCCACCAGGAGCACGAAGGGCGAGGCCAGCAGGAGCTTTCCCAGTATGTAGCCGGCCGGAAGCCCCGAAAGCGCCATCGCCGCCACCGGGTAGAGCGCCAGGGGCGCGAGCCCCGCCAGATCGTACTTGCCGTGGAGCACCACGAAGACCAGAAACGCCGCCGTGACCAGGACCTTGGTCCGGGGGTCCAGCCGGTGAACGGGCGAATCCCCCGCGGCCAGCATCTCCAGCCGGGAGAAATCCAGAAGGCCCGATTCCACCCCCTTCATCAGCGCCTAATCTCCGCCGCGCGGCGGCGCAGCCCGAGGGCGAGACCGGCCAGGCCCGCCAGCGCCAGGGTGAGGGCCGCGCCCACGAGGCCCGCCACGGAGGTCCCCGGCTGCACCACCGGGCCCGAAGGCGCGGTTTCCGGGGCGGGCGCTGCGGGGACGGCTTCCGGCTTTTTGAAGTCGTAGTCCGGCAGGAAGGCGAGCTTCTCCTGGAAGGCGGCCAGGGCGCGATGGAGACCGTCGGCCGGGGCGGCCAGCTCCTCGTGGCCCGAGGTGTGGAACATGGACCACTCGAGGCCGTCGGGGTTTTGGGAGGCGAACCAGGAAAGTATCCCGCCGGTAAGCACGGCGGCCGCGGCAAAGCCCGCGAGAAGCTTCCTGAGGGAAAGCCCCGCCAGGGGCCGCGAGGCGGCCGAAAGCGTGAGGACCTCGGGGCGGGCCTTCCAGACGAAGAGCACCACGGCCGAGGTGACGAGGCCCTCCACGAGGCCTATGGCAAGATGAATGGGAAGCATGAGGAGCGCGAAGGCGCCAAGGGGCAGCTCCGAGATGCCCGAAAGAACGGTTTCCAGGATAACGCCCGAAGCGCCCATCAGAAGACCCGCCGCCGATGCGAGGATGGCGGCTGCGACTATCCGGTTCCGGGTGGGGGAGGAGCCGGTCAGGGCCTTGTAAATGAAGGGATAGGCTATGAAGCAGGGGAAGAAGCCCAGGTTGAAAATGTTGCAGCCAAGGGCCAGGAGGCCGCCGTCCGCGAAAAAGAGCGCCTGGACGGTCAAGACCGAAGCGATGGTGAGAAAGGCGGCATAGGGCCCCAGGAGGATGGAGAGGATCATGCCCCCCCCGAGGTGGCCGCTGGAGCCAGTGGCCGGAATCGAAAAATTTATCATCTGGGCCGCGAAGATGAAGGCCCCGAGAACCCCCATGAGGGGAGCCTTCCGCTCGTCGGCGTCCTTCTTGACCTTGCGGGCGCAATAAACCGTGAGCCCCGCCGTCACCGTCCACATCGAAGCCCCCACCGCGGGGGAGAGAAGCGCGTCGGCCATGTGCATTTTCCGGTCCTCCAAAAATGAAAAAGGCCCCTCCGCGATGGCGGAGACGGCCTTCGTGACCGGGGCGTTTTTTATGGAACGGCGTGAAACGAGGGGACTTCTGCCCCCAAGTGGTCTTAACCTAAGCCGCTTAACGCCCCGTGTCAAGGAAAACCTTGGTCACGATGTCCTTGGGGGGCCGGCAGACGCGGCCGGTCTCGACGTTAACACATGCGTGGAGCGTGTGGCCGGTGACCAGAAGCGTGTCGCTTTCCTTGTGGAGCACGCGGTAGGTGAAGCGGAATCCCGAGCGGACCAAGGGGTCCGGGCTTGTCTCCACCACGATGAGGTCGTCGTAGCGGGCCGGAACGTGGTACTTCACGCCGGCCTCGGCCACGGGCATCATTATGCCGCTTTCCTCCACCTCCCGGTAGGTGAAGCCGCGCGCCCGCAGGTACTCGGCGCGGCCCAGCTCGAAGTAGCGCAGGTAGTTGGCGTAGTAGACCACCCCCATCTGGTCGGTGTCGCCGTAAAGCACGCGGTACTCCACGCGGTGCAGGGGCATGGGGTCAGGCTCCCTCTGAAAGGGCTGCTTGCAGCTGGAATTTCAAGGCTTGAAGATCGGAGCTGACAATTTGCCAGATGATGGCCAGGTCCAGTCCGAAATATTCATGGACGATCCTGTTCCGCAAGCCGCTTATCCGGGTCCAATCAATCTCGGGCCGGTCCGACTTGAACTTGGCAGGTATTCGTCTTGCAGCCTCGCCAATGATTTCCAAATTTCTGAGCACAGCGTCAACGATGAGATCATCCGAAAAAAATTCCTCCCGCCCGAGCCCCAAGGTGTACCGTTCGATTTTAAGGGCGGCCTCCAGCATGTCCTGGAGAAGGATTCCGGCGACGCGTTCAGACATAGATCAGGTCCCGCTCGACGAAGGGGCGAAGCCGGGGCTTAACCGCCCGGGAGGAGACGAGATCCACGGGAAGCCCCAGGATTTCCTCGACGCGCTCGGCCAGGGTCACGAAATCGAGACCTATGGAGGGGTCCACCTCAACCAAAAGGTCCACATCGCTTCCGGGTTGTTCATCGCCCCTTGCATAGGACCCGAAAAGCCCGATCCGGCTCACCTTGAAGCGCCCGGCAAGCTCGGGCTTGGAGCGCGCGAGAAGCGCCAGGATTTCGGTTTTCGTTTTCAATGCACTGGCTCCCGGCGCAGGATCACGCTTTCCGCATGGCCTTTTCGATCTCGGCCTTGGCGGTCTCGTAATCGGTGGTTACGGGAAACTGCGGGAACTCGCGTATCACGTTCTCGGGGGGCCTGAAGAGGATTCCCGAGTCGGCTTCCTTGAGCATGGTGACGTCGTTATAGGAGTCGCCGATTCCGATCACCTTGAAGTTCAAGCCCTTCAAGGCCGCAGCGGTGTGGCGCTTGCCGTCCTTCATTCTAAGGGTATAGCCGGTCACGCGGTCGTTTCCGTCCACCACCAGCGTGTTGCAGAAAAGCGCGGGCCGGCCGAGCTTTTCCATCAAGGGGTCGGCGAACTGGGAGAAGGTGTCGGAAACCACGATGACCGGGGCCTTACGGCGCATCCAGTCCAAAAATTCGCGGGCGCCGGCAAGGGGCTCCATGCCCGCGATGACATCCTGGATGTCTTTCAATTTCAGGCCGTTGGCTTCAAGTATCCCTATCCGCATCTTCATGAGCTGGTCGTAATCGGATATGTCGCGGGTGGTTAGCGACAGCTTTTCGATGCCGGTCTTCTTCGACACCGCGATCCAGATTTCCGGCGTGAACACGCCTTCCATGTCGGAGCAAATCACGAACATATCGAATTTCTTCCTTTTTTGTCTTTTCGGCCGGCACGCGCGTTATGCGGATTCGTTAGGATCCTCTATGCGGATGAGGACCGGCGCGCCGGAGATGACGTCCAGGTCCGCGATCTCCGCAAGGGCCGCCCGCACCTTGGATTCTCCGGCGGTGTGGGTAAGGAGCACTATGGGCACCGCGCCGTCGCTCTTCCGGCCCTTCTGGTGCACCGACTGGATGCTGATTCCGTGGTGGCCCAAGGCCCCCGAGATTTTCGACAGCACCCCGGGCCTGTCCGCCGCCGCGAAGCGCATGTAGTAGCGGGTTTCCACCTCGCCCGCCGGAAGGATCGGAATGGAGCCGATGTTCCTGGGCTGGAACGCGAAGACCGGCACGCGCTTCTTGGCCCCGGAAAGCGAGTTTCTTGCGATGTCCACCAAGTCCGACACCACGGCGGAGGCGGTGGGCATCATGCCGGCCCCGGGGCCGTAGAGCACCATCTCGCCGGCGGCGTCCCCCACGATCTTCACCGCGTTCATGGCCCCGTTCACCGCGGCCATGAGGTCGCTTTTGGGGATCATGGTGGGGTGCACCCGGCCCTCCACGCGGTCGCCGAGGTTCTTGGCTATGGCCAGAAGCTTTATGCGGTAGCCGAACTCGCGGGCGATTGCGATGTCCAAAGGTGTGATGCGCTCTATGCCCTCCACGAATATGTCGCCGTAGGAGACCCGGGTGCCGAAGGCGATGGCGATCACTATCGCTAGCTTGTGGACAGTGTCCATGCCGCTGACGTCCAGCGTGGGATCGGCCTCGGCGTAGCCGCGGTCCTTGGCCTCCGCGAGCGCCGTGGCGTAGGAGATGCCCTCGCGGGTCATGCGGGTAAGTATATAGTTGCAGGTGCCGTTTAAGATTCCGAAGACCGACTCCACGCGGTTTCCCGCCATGGACTCCCGGAGGGTCTTGATCACGGGCATGGCCCCACCCACCGCGGGCTCGAAGAAAAGCTCGCCGCCGCCCTCGGCCGCGGCCTTGAAAAGCTCGTCCCCGTGGGATGCTATAAGCGCCTTGTTGGCGGTGACCACGCTTTTTCCGAGCGCGAGCGCCTCAAGGATGAGCTTCCTTGCCGCGCCCTCGCCGCCGATAAGCTCCACAACGACCGGTATGGCGGGGTCCCTGGCCACGGAAAAGGCGTCAGTGGTGAAGACTCCCTCGGCAAGGTCCAGGGCAGCGGCGGCCTCGGGCCGCAGGTCCGCCACCTTGGCGAGCCTTATGGCCGCCCCCACCCGGGCCCGGATCAGTTCCCCGCGGCCCGCGAGGATCTTCACCACCCCGCTTCCCACCGTGCCGCAGCCCAGGAGCCCCACGGAAATTTCTTTTTTGCCGGATTTCACAAACAATTCCCCCGGTTAAAAAGGATTCCCGGCGAAGTCTCCCGCGCCGTTGATCCCGCGTCCTTGAGCCACCCGGCCCAGGGGGTCTGAAAGCGATGAGATGCAAGGAACGCGAGCCGGGCGGCGTGCGTGGTGTATCGGGATACATGAGCACGCCGCCCGGTGAAGCGTGACACGGCAGATCGCGCTTTCAGGCCCCCTGGCGCTTTCAGGCCCCCTGGAGGACCTGCTTGATCCCTCGAATCGCCTGGTTGGTCCGCATCCGGTTCTCGATCAGGGCGAAACGCACGAACTCATCGCCGTAGGCTCCGAAGCCAAGGCCCGGGGACACGGCCACCTTGGCCTCCTTGATGAGGAACTTGGAAAACTCCACGGAGCCCATGTGCCGGAACTTCTCGGGTATGCGCGCCCACACGAACATGGTGCCCTTGGGGGGCTTTACG
>JAKAGN010000102.1 GCA_021815525.1 Deltaproteobacteria bacterium | reverse complement strand
TCGAGGCGAAACGAAGGAGAGAAGCCATGGCCCAGCAGTTGAACGACAGAAGAGACGTCCAGTTTGTCCTCCACGAGATGTTGAAGTCGGCCGAGCTTTGCAAGAGCGAGGTTTACGACGGCTTGAACGCCAAGACCTTCGATCTTCTCATGAACGAGGCCCGGAACCTCGCCGTGAAGGAGCTGGTGCCCGCCAACAAGGAAGCCGACACCATCGGCGCGGTGTTCGAGAGCGGCAAGGTGAAGGTCCCGCCCTCCTTCCACAAGGCCTACAAGGCCTTCTGCGAGGGTGAATGGCTCACGGTGGCGGACGACCAGGAGGTGGGCGGCCAGGGGATGCCGCATCTTCTGGGCGCGGCGGCCCTGGAGCTTTTCGCGGGCGCGAACCTGGCGTTCTCCATCTACGCCATGCTGGGCCACGGCGCGGGCAAGCTCTACGAGGTCTACGGCACCGAGGAGCAGAAGAATCTCTACCTTCCCAAGGTCTACTCCGGAAAATGGGGCGGCACCATGTGCCTCACCGAGCCCTCGGCCGGAAGCGACGTGGGGGCACTGACCACCACGGCCAAGCAGAATGCCGACGGCACCTGGTCCATCTCCGGCACCAAGATATTCATCAGCGCGGGCGAGCAGGACATGGTGGAGAACATCATCCACCCGGTTCTGGCCAGGATCGAGGGCGACCCCGCGGGCACGGGCGGCATCTCCATCTTCATCGTGCCCAAGATCTGGGTGAACCCGGACGGCAGCCTGGGCGAAGACAACGACGTGGTGTGCGACCGCATCGAGGAGAAGATGGGCATCCACGGCTCGGCCACCTGCGTTCTGACCTTCGGCGGCAAAGGGAAGTGCCGGGGCGTGCTTCTTGGAGAGCGCATGAAGGGCATGAAAATCATGTTCCACATGATGAACGAGGAGCGCCTGAACGTGGGCGTCCAGGCCCTCGGGTGCGCCTCCTCCGCCTACCTCCACGCGCTCAACTACTCCCGGGAGCGGCTGCAGGGAAAGAACATCCTCTCCCGCGACCCCAACGCGCCCCAGGCGGCCATCGTGGAGCACCCGGACGTGCGGCGCATGCTCCTTTCCATGAAGGCCTACGTGGACGGCCTGCGGAGCCTCAACTACTACGTGGCCTGGTGCATGGACATGGCCCGGATCGCCGGAAGCGCGGAGGAGAAGGCCCGCTACCAGGCCCAGGTTGAGTTGCTCACCCCCATCTGCAAGGGCTACTCCACGGAAATGGGCGTCAGGGTCTGCAACGACGCCATCCAGTGCTTCGGCGGCTACGGCTACACCAAGGAGTACCCCGTGGAGCAGCTGGCCCGCGACATCAAGATCACCACCATCTACGAGGGCACCACCGGCATCCAGGCCATGGACCTCGTTGGCCGGAAGCTGGCCATGAACAAGGGCCAAGCCTTCATCGAATTTTTGGGGAACATCGCCGCGACCGTGGCCGGGGCCAGGAAAATCGAGGGCTTGGCGGGCCTCGCGGACCGGTTGGACGCCGCTTCAACCAAGCTTGCCAAGAGCGCCCAGGCCCTTGGCGCGGCCGCCCGCTCCCCCAAGGTGCTGGCCGCCTTCGCCCAGGCCGCCACCTTCCAGGAGGCGATGGGCGACGTGTTCCTGGGCTGGCTACACCTGTGGCGGGCGGCAATCGCGGCCCCGGCGCTGGCCAAGCTCACCGCCGGAAAAGACGCGGCCGAGACCGTGGCCAAGAACAAGGAAGCCGCCTACTACGACGGCGTGGTGAAAACCGCGGCCTTCTTCGTCAACACGGTTCTTCCGGTCACCATGGGCAAGATGGAAGCCATCGAGATCATGGAGGACGCGGCGGTTTCCATCGCCGACGCTTCCTTGGGCTAAGCTTGAGGGAAAGCACGGCCTGAAATCGGCGGGGCGGGGCTCTGCACGGGTAAGCCGCGCGGTCCAGCCCCGCTTTTTTTCGGCGTCTGACCGGCACAGACGGACGAGCGGGCGGCGCTTCCGTTTCACCGCAGATTTTTTGTTCGAGGTGAGAAATGAGCGTGATTCATTCGGCGGCGGCCCTGGCCCAGATTCTGAAGCGCCTTGCCTGCCCGCACTGCGGGCATTGGCAGGACCGCATGCGGAGCGTCATGGCCCACGGGCGGGTTACATGCCATAACTGCAGGAAAACCTTCACCATTGCGGAAGGACGTAAGGCCGGGGAAGACAAGAAGCGGTCGCAGGCCAAGCATTGAAGGCCGATGGAAGGCGCGGATAAGGCAAAATCCCCTGGCGGTTTCCATATCGTCAGGGGATTTTTTTTGGGGGGGCCGGCCAGGTTTCATCCCCCGAGATGAAGGCCACGGCCCTGTCCATGGCGGGCGGCTGGCCCACCAGAAAAACCACGTCGCCGGCCTGCAGGGGGCCCGCGGCGTCCGGCGGATGGATGAGCCCGCCGCCGCGCCGCACGGCCACGGCCAAGGCCCCGGTTTCCCGCCGTAGGTCGAGATCCGCGAGGGTTTTCCCCGCCGCCCTGGAATGGACGGGCAGAAGCACGCTTTCGATCTTGAGATCGGAAAGGGCTTCCTGCTCTAAGGCGCTCATGCGCGGAACGGCGATTCGGCGGCGCGGGGACCCTAGGCCGTCCCGTGCTTCGCCTATCCTCGCTTCGATGACGTTCCGGGGGATTTCCAGCCGCCGCAGGAGCCGGACCAGCATTTCGACCCCGGCTTCAACCTCCTCCGCCACCACGTCCGACGCCCCCAACGCGAGAAGATCGGAGCTTTCTCCAAGATAACGGCATCGTATCAGGATGGGAACAAGCGGCGCGATGGCATGAACCCCGGCAACAACGCGGCGCGCGGCGGCGGAGTCGTTGATGAGCACCACCACGGCCCTTGCCTCGCCCACCCGCGCATGCCCCAGGACCTCCGGGCTCGTGGCGTCCGCGTAGTAGATGGGTTCCCCCTCCTCGCGGGCCTTCAATACGGTTTTTGCGTTGATCTCCAGGATCAGGCGCGCTGCACCGCATTTTGCGAGTGCGGAAGACACGATCCTGCCGGCCGCGCCGTAACCCACCAGTATGACGTGCCCGGCAAGTCCTTGGACCTCGGGGTCTTCCTCGATTCCGCGCCCGCCCAGAAGCCTTGCGAGGGGGGCCAAAATCCTTTCCCCGGCCGTGATATGGGGCGCGAGACCTATGAGCACCGGCGTCAGGAACATGCTGATGATGCCGCCCGCCATCAGGATGCCGGAGTAGGTCTTGTCGACGAGGCCCAAGGGCTCACCGGCCTTGAGCAGCACGAAGCCGAACTCGCCGAACTGGGCCAGCCCGATTCCGGAAAGCCAGGCGGCCCTCGCCGGAAATCGCATGACGGCCGCCGCGAGCCCGGCAATCGCCGCCTTTCCCGCCACGAGGCCCAGGAGCACCCCCAGGACGCCAAGGGGATGGGCGGCCAGTACCCGGACGTCGAAGAGCATTCCCAGGGACACGAAAAACACGCTGACGAAGGCGTCCCTCAAGGGTATGAAATCTCCCAGGGCCCTGTGCCGGAACTCCGTTCCGGCCACGGAGATGCCGCCCAGAAAGGCTCCCAGGGCAAGGGAAAGCCCCGCCAGGGAAGAGAGCCAAGCCGTTCCCACGCATAGGGCGAGCACCGCCAGCAGGAAGACCTCTCGGCTTCGCCCGGCGTCAACCTTTTGCAACAGCCGGTGGGCCAGGTAGCGCGCGAATACCAGCGTGACGGCAATGGCCAACCCCGCCTTGCCGATGGCCGCGGCCAGGTCCAGGGCGATTTCGGCCGCAGGCTTGGGAGCCGCGAGAACCGGCAGGACCAGCATCATGGGAACGATGCAAAGGTCCTGGAAGATCAGGGTCCCCACTATGAAACGTCCGTGCGGAGCCTCGGTTTCGCCCCTGTCGGCGAGGGCGCGAAGGACGATGGCGGTGCTGGAAAGGGAAACCACGATGCCGATGAAAATCGCCCGGGGCGCTGGCGAGCCCAAGGCGTAAGCGGCAAGGGCCGCGGCGGTGAGCGTGCCTGCAACCTGCGTCAGGCCTCCAGCGGCCACCCTGCGGAAAATTTTTCCCAGGCGTTCGAGGGAGAACTCGAGCCCTATGGTGAACAGAAGAAACACCACGCCCACTTCGGCCAGGGCTTCTATGGAATGCATTTCCTTTACAAGGCCCAGCCCGAAGGGGCCAACCAAGGCGCCGGCGGCCAGAAGCCCCGCCACGGTGGGCAGCCGGAACCTCATCAGCACAACGCTCACCGACGCGCCGACCGCCGCTATCAGGGCCAGCTCCCCCAGGAGAAAGAGGTGCGGCATCAGGCCCCGGCCTTTGTTTCGGTTCTTTTTTTAATGATTCCCAAGACGTTCGGCAGCGGGTAGAGGTCGAAGGAGCCCGACCACTGCTGCTTCACCTTCCCCGCCGAGACGTAGAGCCCGGCCGGGGGGCCGCCCTCCACGTACATGGTGGTCCGGACGTCGATGGGAAGGGCCAGTATGGCCTCGCCGAAATCCCGCACGGTAAAGAGGGCGGCCGTGAAGATGAAGAGCGCCCGGCCCTTGCCGTCCACCGACACGCAGGCGATGGGCGTGGCGGCCCCGCCCGCGGACCAGGTGTTCTTGCGGTTCGAGTCGATCATCCGGTAGTTCTGGATCACGGAGCGGTACTTCTTGAGGAGCGGCTTCACGTCCTCCACGTCGCGGTCCACCATGTGGAAGGGGGGAAGCTTCGGGTTGGCCGGGTTCCACAGGAGAAAGGCCCCGAAGCGCTTGTTCACGGCCGGGTTGTTGACGTGGCCCAGGTGCCGCATGAGGCCCGTGGAGGTCTTGAAGTCGGCCTGGTACATGCTGGCGTTGATGGCCGCCAGAAGCCCGTTGCGGTCCGCCCACTCCTTCACAGTGGCCGGGCGGCCCCTGCCGCGGGATGACATGAGGAGGGTCAGGTTGAGGCGCGCGGGGTCGGCCCTCACCACTATCACCTTGGACGCGCCCGCCGCGGCCGGGACCGGCGAGTCGAACTCGGCGAAATCGAGCCCCGGAGCGATTTCGCGGAACGAGCCCCTTGGGTCCGCCGAGGACAGGCAGGAAAAGATGAGCGCCACCAGGAGAAGGAGGGGCAGGCGCCTTCTTGCGGCAAGGGTGGAAGCTTGGGCGCTTGTGGTCGGCATGGGGTCTTGTCCTTACGCCCGCCGGGCCGGCGAAAATCGAATGCACGATGCCTTTCCTTATCACCCTTTCGGCGCGCCCACAAGGATAGAGCGAATGGTAAAGACCGATCGAGTCGTTCGAATTCGGTTGGAGGCCGGCCGGCCTGTACTTCAGCCCCTCTTCCGCCTTTCGGATATTGATCGACAATATAAGAAGTCCGCAAAATTTGGCGCGGAGCGTTGACAAGCCCCGACCGCATGAAGGCTGGCGGAAAACGATGAAATGCAAGGCGCGCGAGCGAGCGGCGAAGGGAGCGTATTTTTATACGTGACCGAGCCGTGAGGCGATGCGCAACGCCGCAGTTCGCGTTTTCCGCCAGCCTTCATCAGCGCGTCATGAGGAGGGATAGGTGCTCGAGGGCTCCGGGGTGGCCGGGGTGCATGTGAAGAACCTCGCGGTAGAGGGCCTCGGCGTCGGCGCGGCGGCCCTCCTTTTCGTACAGCTCCGCCAGCGCCATGGCCGCCCGGTCGGAGGCCGGGTCGCGCCTGTGCGCCTCGGAAAGCGCGGCCTCGGCTCCCCCGGGGTCGCCCTTCACGAAAAGCGCCACCGCAAGGTTCACGCGGGCGTCGGTGTCGGATGGGTCCTCGTCCGCCAGGCGGCGGAACTCGGCGACGGCCTTGGCCGCGAGGCCCGAGGCGAGGTACGCGGCCCCCAGGCCCCGGCGGGCGTCGCGGTAGGAGGGATCGAGCCGGAGGGCCTCCAGGAAGTAGCCGACGGCTTCCGCGCTTTTTCCCTCCTTCAGGAGCACCTCGCCCGTGACGCGCGGGATGTCCGGGGCCTTGGGGGTGAGCTCATGGGCCTTTTCGAGCTGCGCCAGGCCCGCCGGGAGGTCCCCCAGCTCGGCAAGGAGCGCGCCCAGGTCGCGCCGGGCCGCTGGAAGGTCGGGCTTCAAGGCCACGGCCCTTGTGAGCGCGGCCCGCGCCTCCTCCTTCCGGCCCGCGTAGTAGAGGGCCTTGCCGAGGTTGGTCCAGGCCCGCGAGTTTCCGGGAAGCTTCCGCACAGTGTCGGCCCAAATGGAAAGCTCTGTTGCGTAAGCGCTGTTGCGGACGAAGGTTGAGCCGCCCAGCACCAGCGCGAGAATTGCGAAGGCCCCGAAAACCGGGCGCGCATCGCCGGAAAGGCGCCGCACCAGGGCGAAGAGCCCGCAGACAAAAAGCGCCGCCAGGAACGCGAGGGGAAGGTACATGCGCTGCTCCGCGGCCACGCACCACAGGGGAATGATGGAGGACGTGGGCGCCAGAACGGCGAAAAAGCCCAGGACCGGGAAGGACCAAGCCCTCCGCCGCCAGGCCCCCCACAGCGCCGCCAAAAAGGCCGCCGCAAGGGGCAAGGCCGAGGCTATGACGAGCCCGGCCCTTGGCCAGGGCCAGCCGTAAAGCCCGTCGGAGGGCCAGCCGTAGTCGAAGGAAAGGCCGTAAGGAACAAGCGCCAGCCGCAGGTAGTGCAAAAGCGCCGGTGGCTGGTTCGCAAGATACTGAAGGCCCGTGTACTGGTCCTGGCCCGCGTAGGCCTTGGCGGAGGTCCCGCCGCCCGCCACCATCGCAAGCAGGAACACGAGCCCCAGGAGAAGCCCCCCATAGAGAACCTTGGAGCGCCGCAGTATCTCCCCCGGCCTCTCGCGGCCGAAAATCCATTCGTGGAGGAAGGCCATGAGGGGCGCCGCAACGATGACCTCCTTGGCGGCCGCCCCCAGGAACATGGCGCAAACCGCGAATATTTGCCACAAAACCGGCCGGGACGATTCCCGCGCCCGCGCCGTTCCGTAAAGCACCGCCAGGAAAAAAAAAGGCCATCATGGACTCGATCCGCTGGGTCACGTAGGTCACGGCCTCGGTCGTAAGCGGATGGAGCGCCCACAGGAGCGCGGTGAAGAAGCCCAGCGGAAGGGCGGCCTCGCCGTAACGCTCCCTAAGCGCGGGTGAGAGGAGCGTCCGCCGCACGAGCCCGAAGAGGAAAAGCGCGGCCCCGGCGTGGATCATGACGTTAAAGACGTGGTAGCCCGCCGGGCTCATGCCCGAAAGGGCGTAGTTCAACGCGAAGGAGAGGTTCGCCACCGGCCGGCCCGCTATCCCCGTGCCCGCCGAGCCCTTCAGCACGGTCCAGAAGTGCGAAAGGCTCCGTATGGACGGGTTGTCGCCGATGTTCATGGCGTCGTCCAGGAGAAAGGGGACCTTGAAAACGTTGGCGTAGGCCGCGAAGACCGCCGCCGTCAGCAGAAGCCCGGCCGGAACGGCGAGGCGGGCGGATCGGGACGGAAACGTGACGCGCTGCGTCGAATTTGAGCTTTCCAAGGGTTCCATTTTTTGATAATACTCTCCTCATTCCGCGCCTTCAACCCGAAACAAGGGAGCCATTTCCCATGCCCGAGCCCGTTTCGGCCCATCCCCTAAGGGTGCCGCCCCTGGATCCCCACTTCTTCATCCTGGACACCGACCGCGAGAACCTCGCGCGCTTCGCCAGGATGAGCGAGCGGCATCCCGTGAACGTCCTCATCACCGGAAACCAGGGCTGCGGCAAGTCCACCCTGGTGCGCCAGTTCGCCCACATCCACAACCGGCCCTTGGCCACCTTCCAGATAGGGCTCCTGCTGGAATCCGGCCAGCTCTTCGGCCAGCAGCGCCTTAAAAAAGGCGAGACCTACTACCAGGAGTTCCTCTTCCCCAAGGCCATACGCACCCCAGGCTGCGTGGTGCACCTGGAGGAGATCAACCGCTCCGAAAGCCCCCACGCGTTAAACGAGCTTTTCTCGGTGCTCTCCGAGGACCGCTCCATCTGGGTGGACGAGCTGGGGTTCGTGGAGGTGGCCCCGGGCGTCATGTTCTTCGCCACCATGAACGAGGGCGAGGAGTTCACAGGCGCCTCGGGCCTGGACGCGGCCTTGGCCGACCGCTTCTACCGCATCCACCTGGAGTACCTCCCCCAGGCCGTGGAAAAGCGCGTCCTCATGCTCAAGACCGGCATCGACGAGGCCCGGGCCGACAAGGTCCTCAAGATGGTGAACCGCATCCGCGAGAACCGCGAGCTTTCCGTCACCGTGTCCATACGCCACAGCCTCATGATAGCCGAGATGGTGGCCCTGGGCGCGAGCCTGCGGGAGGCCATGCTCTACAGCCTCCAGATCGGGCGCGACGTCCTGGAGTCCCTGCTCCTGTCGGTCCAGGTGGAGACCGGCGAACCGAGTTGGCCGGAGGTGGAGCGGCAACTGGAATTGAGCCGCCCAGACGTCGTGGTGGTAGATGTGGACTGCCCGCGGCAGCAGGGCCTGGAGATCATCCGCAA
>JAKAGN010000101.1 GCA_021815525.1 Deltaproteobacteria bacterium | reverse complement strand
ATCGGCACGTCGGATTTCGGCTCCGGAACCCTCGACTGGCGCACCAGCGAGTCGGGCCTCACCAATCTCCTTATGGCCAGGGCGCCCATTCTCCTGTCGGGTGTCTGCGGGTTCCAGGGCTTCACGCAGACCATAGAGAAGCAGGCCGATGGCAGCCTCATCTATCGCTACAAATGGTATATAGAGGACGAGAACGGCAACCCGCCCATCGCCGGGTCCAAGATGGAGGCCGAGTACTACAAGTCCGACGGCACCCTCGTAAAAACCGATCTCCTCTACTCGTATGACGATATCCAGGTCGGACGGGGGACATGGCGCGACAAGAATGATGTCAGCACCGACTGGCCATATCAGAAGAGCTTCAGCTTCGGCACCGGTTCTTACGATTACGCCGTGCTTTCGTTCACATCGGCGTGCGGCACCACGACACCGGGATGTTCGGGCAAGTCCCAGTATTGGCCTGTCCCGAATTCGACGACCATCCGCCTCACGGCGTCACCGACGTCCATCCCCGCCGACGGCGTTTCCACCATGACCCTTAGCGCCGAGGTGCACAACTCCGATTTCGAGTACACCTTGGTACCCGATGGAACGGAAGTGTTCTTCTACACCAATATGGGCACCCTTTCCGCGCCGTCGGCCCTCACCACGAACGGCATCGCCAGCGTGACCCTCACCAGCGGGAACGTGGCGGGAAGCGTTCAGGTCTACGCGGCGACGCTGCAGGATCAAAGCAAGGTCCTGTCCGTGGCCTTCGCGCCCCTCGCAAGCGCGGCCATTTCCATGTCGGCCGCACCGGCGAGCCTCCCGGCGGACGGCAAGAGCGCGTCAACCATAACCGCCACCGCCCGGGACGCCAACGGCAACCTGGTGGCGGACGGAACCCGCCTCACCTTCACGGTGACCAAGCCCGGCGGCGGACAGCTGGGCGACGCCGTGGACGCCCTGACCGCCTCCGGCTCGGCGCGTTACACCTTTACCGCCACACAGCTGGACGGCACCTACACCATCACCGCCAGGGCCCCCAACGCGGTGACAGGCACCACCCAGGTTGTGCTTACTCCCGAGCAGGCGGCCAGCCTCACCTTCGTGACGGCCTCGGGGGTGGAGAGCCCCAGCGTGGTGGCCGATGGATCGAGTTACGTAACCTTGATCGCCCAGGTGAAGAACACGGCGGGGCTATCCGTCAAGGACGGCACCATAGTGAGCTTCACCACCACGGGCGGGAGCCTTGGCGGCCCCGGCGCGGTCTCGAGCCTGAACGTGGCCACCGTGGGCGGCGAGGCCCGCGTGTCCCTCTACAGCCCGGAGCACACCGGAAGCGGAACCGTGACGGCCTCGGTCATGGGCTTGAACGCCACCATAACGGCCAAGTTCATCCCGGGCCCGGTGGCCGAGATACGGGTCACCCCCTCGCCGGCCTCCCTCGAGGCCAACGGCTCCAACACCGCCGACATCAACGTCACGGTCCTCGACGCCCACCAGAACCCCGTGGCCGACGGCAGCACCATTATCACCTTCAGTCTGCCGGCGAGCCAGGGCAGGCTCTCGGCCCTCACCCTCGAGCCCATCGGAGGCATGGGCAAGATCACCTACACCACCCCGTCCTCGGTGCCCGAGGGCCGCGCCGCCAACATCACGGCCACGGCCACCAACGGTGTCGTGGGCACCGCCCGCGTCACCCTGAACGGGCCTCTGATCGCGGGGATTTCGCTGGCCTCCGACCCCACCACGCTTCCGCGTGACGGGACCAGCCGGGCCACCATCTTCGCCACCGTCACCCTCCAGGGCGGCGGCGCGGCGCCTGACGGCACCGAGGTGGTGTTCTCCCTGGTGGCGGGCGGCGGCACCCTTTCCGCATACACCAGCAACACCGGCGGCGGCGTGGCGGTAACCACCATCACGAGCGCGCTCCTGTACGACTCGGCCACCATCAAGGCCGCGTGCGCGGGCCGCACCGCCGAACTCAAGGTGCCCTTCACGCCCGGAAACGTGGCCTTGACCATCGTGCCCAACACCGTGCGCGGCACGGGCCAGGAAACCGCGTCGGTCAGGACCACCGTCACGGATGCATCCGGCGGCTTCGTGCCCTATACCGACGTAGCCTTCAGCCTATCCGACGAGAGCATGGGCACGCTCACCCCGCGCACGGCCAGGACCAACGGCGTGGGCTACACCGAGGTGACCTTCAACGCCGGGACCAAGGGCGGCGATGTAGCGGTCACCGCGTCGTGGACAACACCTGCGGGCGAGAAGGTGACCGGCTCGGCCACCATCACTGTGCAGCCGCCTCCGGCCAGCATCCAGATCGCCGACCTGTCGCCTGCGGCCAACCCCAACCCGGCCTCCATCAGCATCAAGGGCACCGGCGGGCAGAGCACGTCCCTCATCGTCTTCGACGTGAAGGACGCCCAGAACCAGTACGTGGCCGACGGCTACCGCATCGACTTCGAGATCGAGACCGGGCCCGACGGCGGTGAATCCATCGTGCCCCTCTACGCCTACACCAAGAACGGGCAGGTCTCCACCATCCTGAAGAGCGGGCTCAAGAGCGGCACCGTCACCATAAGGGCCACGTACTTCAACGACACCAACGTGACCACCGCCACCAACCAGGTGGCCATCGACAACGGCCCCCCCGTGGGCGAGGAGTTCGGCCTGTTCGCCTCGTACTTCAACATCTCGGGGTTAAAGATCGCGGGCCTCCAGGATCCCATCAGCGCGGTGGCGGCCGACATCTACGGCCAGGCCATACCCAACAACACGGCCATTTCCTTCAAGACCTACAACACGGGAGGCCTCTTCCCGGTGCCGTCCTCGGGCGCCACCACCAACGGCGTGGCCACCCGGAACCTCATGTCCGGCGGCGGGCTCACCCCGCGGCAGGGCTTCCTGTCGGTGACCACCGAAGCCAACAACGGCGGACGCACCACCCATGTCACATCCATCGCGGTGGTGCCCTCGAACTGGAACAAGGACATCATGTTCGCGGGGACCAACGGCGGCGGCGTGTACAAGTCCACCAACGGCGGAGCATCCTGGAGCACGGTGAGCCGCTCCTCCAGCATCATAGGCCAGAACTGGATCAACCCCTACGTCAACGACGTGGCGGTTGACCCCAACGATCCCAACCTGGTGTTCGCGGCCACCGGCTACGCCGGCCAGGGCGCCCTGTACCGGAGCTTCAACGGCGGGCTCTCCTGGGATTCCGACAACATGGAGGAGGCCTTCGGAGCCTTCAACGTGGGCTCCGCCATCACCACGGTCCTGCCCGACGACGGCAGCGACTACATGTGGATCGGCACCATGGGCGGCGGCGTGTACTTCACCGACGACTGCACCAAGACCGCCACGTCCACCACCTCGGGGCTCACCTTCACCAAGGCGACCTCCGGTCTCGTTGACGGCAAGAGCGTGCGCAAGATCGTGAAGTCCCCCGACGGGGCAAGCGGCGCCGCGTCCACCCTCTACGCCGCCACCCTGAACGGCGTGTGGGTGAGCACCAACGGCGGCGTGGACTGGACCAAGCTGGGCGTCAACCAGTTCGCCGGCAACTCCATCAAGACCGTGGAAGTGGTCCACGACGCCGGAGTGGGCGACGTGGTCTGGGCCGGGACCGAGGACTCGGGCATCTGGGTCTGGACCGCCGGAACCGACTGGGTCCAGTACAACACAGGCTTGGGCTCCGGCGTCCGCGCCACCACCCCGATTCTCGCATCTTCCAGCACGGGGAACGGGACCATCTACGGCGGAGTCTTCGTGGGCGCCAACACCGTCACGGAAACCTGGACGCTTACCTGCACTGCCGCGGCCGTCAACGGCGGCGTCTTCCAGCTCGTCGGCACGGTGTCCGGGGTCCAGCCCACGCCCGTCACGGTGGGCAGCCTCTATCACTCCGACACAGGCGACATCTCCTTCACCATCACCGACGGCGAGAAGGACTTCGCCGTGGGAGACACCTTCACCTTCAAGACCGTGCGGGATCCGGGCAACCAGATCGCCGACATCCAGCTCGACACGGTGAATCATTACGCTTACGCCATCTCCTACTTCTGGGGGGCTTCCGAGCCTCACGCCGTGGGCAGCATCTACGCCCGGCCCATGACCGCGCAGGGCCTGCCCGGCGGCGCCGGATGGAGCGCCGAAAACAACGGGCTGCCCCAGTACGATCCGCCGGACGACACGTCCTACTTCGCGCAGCGGGTGCTGGCGCTGGATGACCCCACCAACCCCGGCGCCATATTCGCGGGTGGGGAAGGCATCCACATGTACAAGGCCACCCAGGACGGCGCCCGGACCATGCTGGACCAGGGCGTCTTGAACTGGCAGGTTAGCGACTACGGCCTAACGAACCTCATCATGGCCCGTTCGCCGCTCCTGTTCTCGGGCGAGGAGACCATGTTCTTCACGGCCATCAACTCCACCTCGTACACCTCGGGAACCCTCACGTACTCCAACGTGGATTACACGTGGTTCGTGCAGGACGCCAACGGCAACCCGCCCATCTCGGGCTCCACCATGAAGGCGGAACGCTACAAGATCGACGACAAGGGCCAGTACCAGCTCATCGACACCATCCTCATCAAGTCCTACGGGGATGAGATGAGGAGCGTGGGAACCTGGTACGACCCGAACGACATCGATACCTACCAGCCGTTCCAGAAGAGCTTCACCTTCGAGCCCATCAGCGGCGTGGCCAAGATAGTGTTCATCTTCACGCCGGCATGCAGCACCGACATACCCGGCTGCTCGGGCGGTACATGGCAGCATGTATCCATACCCGGAAGCTTCTGAGAACTAGTAGGCCCATGAACGAAGCGATGGAGCGAAACGCCACGGGATGACGCTCATGAGAACGCAACAAAAAATCGCGCTGGCAGCGGTTCTTGTCCTCCTGGGAACGTTTGCCGCCGCCGGCTGGGGTGAGGAGCAAGAGGGCGGGTACATCGAGTACAGCCAGGGGGTGTACCATACCGTCAAGAAGGGCGACACCCTGTGGGACCTCTCCAAGCGCTTCTACGACCAGCCCTCCCTGTGGCCGGACCTGTGGAGCAACAACCCGGATATTCCCAATCCCCATTGGATTTATCCGGGCCAGATCATCACCCTTTACCAGCGCACCGACCGCGAATGGGTGCCGGCCGGCGATCCGAACGCGGTGCGGGCCCAGGCGGCTTCCGGGTACGTGATCCACCAGAAGACGATCCGGATCCCTGCCCTGGACGAGATCGGCTTCATCCAGGAGGACCCCGTCCCGAGCTCGGGCGTCATCGTGAAGGGCAACATCGCAGGCGTGCTCATCAGCACGGGCGTGACGGTTTACGTAAAGCCCGTTTCCACGATGAGCTACGCCGAGGGCGACCGCTTCACCATCTGGCGCAACGAGGGGGTCGTCATGAACCCCTACAAGGGAATCGACCGGCCGCTGGGCGTTAAGCACCGCATCATGGGCCAGATGGTGGTGACCCACGTGGGCCCCGAGATCATCACGGGCCGCGTGGAGGATTCCTACGACGGCATCCAGGCGGGGGACCTGCTCATGCCTCCACGGGCCATCAGGGACGAGCCAATCGCCCTGAAACCGGGCAAGCCGGGCGTGGAGGGCCACATAGCGGCCACCGAGGACAATCTGACCTTGATCGGCGACGGGCACGTGGTGTTCCTGGACGTCGGCCGCAAGGACGGAGTGGAGGTGGGGCAGATATACACCGCATACTACAAGCAGGATCCCATCCGGGAGGCCGACGACACCATGATCGCGCTCCCGGACATCGACGCGGCCCAGGTACTGGTTCTTTCCGTGGAGGCCGAGACCTCCACCGCCGTGGTGCTTCGTTCCCCGGAAATCCTCCAGACCGGGGCCTTGATTCGCGCGGATTCCTTGCCGTTGCGCTGAGTCACGGGAAAAAAATCGGGTCGTCCCTTTTAGTGATCGAGGCGGCGCGGGCGAGCTTATGGTTCCGTCATAGGCCCGTCCGCGCCGTTTTTTACTTTTTCCGACAGGCGGCGGGAGAGGCATGAAAGCAATTGAACGGCTGATTTTCGCGCTGGACGTTCCGGACGCATCCGAGGCCGACCGGTGGATCCGGCGCCTTTCGGGCTCCGTGGGGCTCTTCAAGGTGGGCCTCGAGCTTTTCACCGCGGCAGGCCCGCAGATTTTTTCCATGATCCGGGAAAGCGGAGGCGCCGCGGCGCCCGGGGTCTTCCTGGACTTGAAGTACCACGACATCCCCAAGACGGTGGAGCGGGCAGCGGCGGCGGCGGCAAGGCTTGGCGCCCGGATGCTCACCGTCCACTGCGCCGGGGGGCGGGACATGCTGGCGGCGGCCGTGGCCGGGGCCGCAGGAAGGGTTCAGGTTCTTGGGGTAACTGTGCTCACCAGCGAAGGGGGGCCGGTGGGCGAGATGGTCCTTTCACGGGCTGAGCTGGCCTTCGGGGCGGGCCTGTCCGGGGTGGTGTGCTCGGGGCTCGAGGTGGGCCGGGTGAAGGAGCGCCTGGGCCCAGGCTTTCTGGCGGTGACGCCGGGGGTCCGGCTTGCGGGCGGCGAGGCGGGGGACCAGAAGCGGGTGGTGACCCCGGCTTCGGCCCTGGCTGGCGGCGCCGACTACATCGTGGTGGGCAGGCCCATAAGGGACGCCCCGAACCCCGTGGAAGCGGCGGCGGCCATCGTTCGGGACATGGAGGGCGCGGCGCGGGGCTGAGCCGGCTTGCCGCGGCGAAAGCGGCGCCTTCCGATTTGTCCGGCCGGGGCGCGGAAACGAAGCTTTATGCCTTCCCCGGCGAATCCGTCCTCCCTGAACGCAACTTGTTAGAACCCATCTCAAAAATATTTTTCGATGGCAGCCATTGGCATTGTGGATGGAAAATTTTGGGCCATAAACCTTCAAAATATATAACACCTTAATATTTAAAGTGTTTTGGAAAGGGCAGGAGGGGGCGCGGGGGAGGATCGGGGTCCCCGGCCGATCGCAGATCGGCTGGGGTGAAGCGAGGGAAGAACCTTTTATTCATAAAAGGTTTTCCCTTCCTCCCCCGCAAATCCCTTCCGGTATTTTTTAGACGGCTTCTACTCGATGAGGCTCGAAAGAAGCGAGTGCTGCTTTTTCAGGGCCTCGATGTGCCTTTCGTGGCGGCGGATCTTGACGGCGCTCCGCACTATCAGGTAGGCGCCCAAAAAGCCCAGTATGGCGCAGAGCACCAGGACCGGGATAAGGAAATAGAGGACGTCCGACACCACGTAGTAGCGGCTGGTGGCGATGAGGAAGGAAAGGACCGTAAGGGGCAGGGCGAACACCGCGATCCCGGTGCGCAGCACCGAAAGGGTGGTCCGCTTCTCGGCCAGTATCAGCTGGGCCTCGTTGATGGCCAGAGCCTCGACGCTGACGGCGTACCCGCCGGATTTGTGTGGGGAGGGGCTTTTCATTTTCCGCATCCGTAAAAAAGACGCCGTTTACGGCCCGGCCGGGCGGCGCGCTTGGGCGGCGCTTTTGGGGGCGCGGAGAAAACGAGGCCTGCGCGCCTGTGGTCCCGATTACGGATTGCCATTTTACCGCGTGCGGTGATAAAAGGCAAAAACTGAGATCGGGTTTTTTACGGCAAGAAAATTATTCGGATACATTCGCGCATGGCAGGAGCGGGCAAGACGTTTTCCGCCGTGGTTGTCGTGAGTGCGCTCGCCTTGGCCGCGGCCGTTTTCGCCGCGGCGAGGTTCGGGAGCTACCTTTCGGCGCCCGCGGATCCGGCGGGTCGAACCGTGGTGGTGGATATCCCCCAGGGAGAGAGCTTCATGGCCACGGCCCGGATTCTCAACAAGGCGGGGCTCCTTGCGCGCCCCGGCTGGTTCCGCCTCTACGCCCGCCTTACAGGCCAGGACCACCGCATAAAGGCCGGCCGTTACAGCCTTTCCACGGCGGACTCCCCCGCCCGGATACTGGCCGCGCTGGTGGCCGGCAAGGGGCTTTTGAACCGGATCACCGTCATCGAGGGCTGGACCGTGGCGGAAGTGGCCCGGGCCCTGGAAAAGGGCGGCTTCGCCAAGGCGTCCGACATCCTCGCCCTGGCGCGGGACCCCGGCTTCGCCCGGAAGCTGGGAATCGAGGCGCCCGGGCTTGAAGGCTACCTCTTTCCCGACACCTACTACTTCCTGAAGGAGGCCACGGCCGAGCACATACTCGCCACGCTGGTCCGGCGCTTCAAGGAGAAGTTTTCCCCTGAAATGGCGGAGCGGGCGCGGCGCATGGGGCTTTCCATCCAGCAGGTGGTGATACTTGCGTCCATGATCGAAAAGGAGACCGGCGACAAGGCGGAGTACCCCGTAATCGCCTCCGTGTTTTTGAACCGGCTGGCCCGGAACATGCGCCTCCAGAGCGACCCCACCGTGATATACGGGATGGGGGATTTTTCGGGGAACCTTACCCGGGCGGACCTCCATCGGGACAGCCCCTACAATACCTACACCCGGAAGGGCCTTCCGGCCGGGCCCATCGC